>JANOJO010000089.1:0-5049 GCA_031418795.1 Bacteroidota bacterium
TTTGGAAACTGCATATTCAGTTTTAAAAACATGTTTACCAAATGTGCCGGAAGAAAGATTGATTGAGCTATTATCAATAAACCCAAGAAAGATTACGGGGCTGAATAAAATATCAGTGAATGAAAGTGAAATTGCCAGTTTAACTTTATTCAATCCAAACCAGGAATGGATATACGAAGAAAAAAACATACGGTCAAAATCAAAAAACTCTCCATTCATTGGTAAAAAACTGAAAGGAAAAGTTATCGGGATAATTAATAAAGACAAAGTATTTTTGAACTCTTAAAATAAATAAAATGAAAAAAAATAATCCGGCAGTTTTATATGGTCTTATTGGAGCGGCCATACTTATTGTAGTGGGATTAGTCTTGCAGATGTATATTGTTTCTGCATTACAAAAGTCTGTAGATAGTGGTGCTGCATTTTCTCCTTTTAAATTTATTGGTATAAGTATTTTATCTCTTTTATTAATTGTTGCAGTTTTTATCATCTGTATTGTAAAAGCTATAAAGGATTACAGGAAAGTAACTCCTGAGTACACCTATAAAAAATTAGTTGGGCAGGGATTACTGACCACATTGATTATTGCATTTATATCAACTGCTTTTTCATTACTTTATTCAGAAGTTATTGATCCAGGTGCAAGGCAAAAAACCGTTGAACTGACAATTCAATTATATGAAAACATCAGCATGCCTGAAGATCAAAAAGAGAAAGCTATTGAAGCTATCAAAAATCAGGACCCGGTGAGACAGACTGTTACTTCATTGTCTCTTACTTTATTTTTTGGACTAATAGTATCACTGATAACCGCTGCGGTATTAAATAAAAAGGGAAAAGAATTTCCAGTTAATCCAAATAATTTATCCTGATGGATCTCTCCCTCGTCATACCACTTTTCAACGAAGAAGAATCATTGCCAGAACTGAGTGAATGGATAAGCCGTGTGATGGTGGCCAATAATTTCTCCTATGAAATAATTTTTGTGGATGATGGAAGCACGGATGATTCATGGGCTGTGATTGAAACCCTGCGGGAGAAAAATCAAAACATTAAAGGAATAAAATTTCAGCGCAACTATGGCAAGTCAGCCGGACTGAATGAAGGTTTCCGTGCTGCTGAAGGTGAAGTGGTCATCACTATGGATGCAGACCTTCAGGATAGTCCGGAAGAAATACCTGAGATGAGAAAAATGATTCTTGATCAGGGCCTGGATATTGTGAGCGGATGGAAAAAGAAACGATATGATAATACATTTACAAAAAATATTCCTTCAAAATTTTTTAATGCTGTTACCCGCAGATCTTCCGGTATTAAACTTCACGATTTTAATTGCGGATTAAAAGCTTACCGTAAAAAAGTAATCAAGAGCATTGAAGTGTATGGTGAAATGCACCGCTATATTCCTGTCATTGCAAAATGGTCGGGCTTTAAAAAAATTGGCGAAAAAGTAGTGGAGCATCGTGCAAGAAAATATGGGGTATCAAAATTTGGCTGGGAAAGATTTGTGAATGGATTTCTTGATCTTATTTCTATTTCCTTCGTTGGCAGGTTTGCAAAAAGACCGATGCACTTTTTTGGTGTCTGGGGAAGTATATTCTTCATGATGGGAATCGGGATTGCCATTTATTTAATCATAACAAAATTTTTGGATCCGTCTTTTGCACTTACTAACCGTCCGGGTTTTTACCTTGCACTTACCACTACCATTATTGGCGTGCAACTTTTTCTTGCCGGATTTATTGGTGAATTGATTTCACGAAATGCACCCGGCCGAAATTCTTACCTGGTAGAAAAGAAAGCGGGTTTGTAATGAGTAATATCATCATCATAGGACCCGGACACCCGCTGCGGGGCGGATTAGCTACGTTTAACCAACGCCTGGCAAAAGAATTTATTCAGTTGGGTGATGATTGTTCAATCTGTTCTTTTTCTTTACAATATCCACGTATTTTTTTTCCGGGAAAAACGCAGTACTCGGATGAACCGGCTCCCAAAGAAATTGCGATTCGTTCTCTTATCAATTCAATCAACCCTTTCAACTGGATTAAAATTGGTAATCGTTTAAGAAAAGAAAAGCCTGATATTATTGTTGTACGTTTTTGGATTCCATTTATGGGCCCGGCTCTTGGAACAATACTCAGGAGAGTGAGAAAAAATAAACACACAAAAATTATTTGCATTGCAGATAATATCATTCCACATGAACATCATCCCTTCGACAGAACATTTACCCGGTACTTTCTTAAAAGTTGCGATGCCTTTATTACCATGAGTGAAAAAGTGATGCAGGATCTTAGATGGTTTGAAAAAAGCAAAATGGCAACTGTGGTTCAGCATCCGCTTTATGATAATTTTGGTGAAGCAATAAATAAAGAAGAAGCAAGAAAAAAATTAGGTCTTTCTGTTTCAGAAAATATTATTTTATTTTTTGGTTTCATCAGGAATTATAAAGGGCTTGATATTTTATTGCATACAATGGCGGATGAAAGAATTCAGGCTGCCGGAATAAAACTAATGGTAGCCGGTGAGTTTTATGAAGATAAAAAACAATACTTCGATTTAATAAATAAACTGGGAATACAGGATCAACTGATTTTGAAAACAGAATTTATTCCTGACTCAGAAGTAAGAAATTATTTGTGTGCAGCAGATGCAGTGATACAACCATATAGAAATGCCACACAAAGCGGGGTTACTCCCCTCGCCTATCATTTTGAAAAACCAATGGTGGTGACAAATGTAGGCGGGCTTCCATCAATGGTACCGCATGAAAAAGCAGGATTAGTGGCAGCACCTGATCCCAAAGCAATAGCAGATGCTATTCTTCGCTTTTATCAATTAGGTGAAAATTTTTTTATTCCGCATCTTAGAACCGAAAAACAAAAGTACTCCTGGAATAATCTGACCTCCTCTATTTTGCATATGGCTGCGAAAATTTGAGTATTTTTGAAATATGAGTACCACTGAAATAATTCGGGAAATAAATAAACTAACTGTTGCTGATCAGTTGCGGGTAGTAGAAGAAACATTGAAAAAAATCAGGACTGCCGAAGTTTACCATCAAATGACTTTAGCCGCAGAAGAACTGGCAAGCGAATACAAGATCAATAAAGAACTCACAATTTTCAAAGACTTAGATCTGGAACATTTTTATGAAGCACGGTGAAATCTGGTTAATCAATCTCGATCCCACAATTGGCGCTGAAATTAAAAAAACACGGCCTGCTGTTATAGTCAATCATGATCTACAGAAGTAAAGCTCCATTAAGAATTGGCCTGGCCGGCGGCGGTACAGATGTAAGTCCGTACAGTGATTTGTATGGCGGTGCAATTCTAAATGCAACCGTTTCACTTTATGCAAATACGACCATTGAAACTTCTGATTATAATAAAATAATTTTAACCGCTGTTGACAGGCAGGAAGAAGAACAATTTGATTTTGCAAATGAATTACCCATTAATGGAAAACTTGATTTACTGAAAGGAGTTTATAACAGGATTCAAAAAGATTACTCCATTATAAAAAATGGATTCAGACTTTCAACATTTGTAGATGCACCGGCGGGTTCAGGATTGGGAACATCTTCTACGCTGGTGGTTTCCGTCATTGGTGCATTTGCAGAAATGCTGAAGTTGACAATGAGTGAATATGATAAAGCACATTATGCTTATGAAATTGAAAGAATAGATTTGAAGCTTGCGGGAGGCAGACAGGATCAGTATGCTGCCACTTTTGGTGGTGTAAATTTTATGGAGTTTTATGAAAATGATAAAGTGGTGGTAAACCCTTTGCGGATAAAACAACAGAATTTATTTGAGCTGGAAAATAATTTATTGCTTTATTACACAGCTACCACAAGGGATTCAGGAAAAATAATTGAACAGCAGGCAAAAAATGTGGTGAACAAACAGGAAAGTTCTATTGAAGCGATGCATCATTTAAAGCAACAGGCTCAGATGATGAAAGAAGCCTTGCTTAAAGGAAGATTAAATGAAATTGGAGAAATACTTGATTTCGGATTTCAGCAAAAAAGAAAAATGGCAGAGGGCATCAGTAATTCATTGATGGAAGAAATATATGAAACGGCAAAAGCAGCCGGTGCAACGGGGGGGAAAATTTCAGGTGCAGGCGGTGGCGGCTTTATGATCTTTTACTGCCCGGGCACTACAAAATATAATGTGATTAAAAGCCTGGAGAGATTTGGCGGCAGTCACAGGAATTACCAGTTTGTAGAACATGGGTTGACGACATGGACTATATAATTAATAATTAGTAATTAAAAATTAATAATGGAGAAAATAAAAAGTATCATTCAATCTTCGATTGAAACAAAGCAAAAGGTTTTGTCAAATGAGGAGATGATTAAAACAATTGGGAATGTTGTTGATGTTATTGTAAATGCATTTTCAAACGATAAACATGTTTATTTCTGTGGCAATGGCGGAAGCGCAGCAGATGCACAACACCTGGCGGCAGAATTTTCCGGTCGTTTTTATACAGATAGAATAGCATTGCCTGCCGAAGCTTTGCATTGCAATACTTCCTACTTAACTGCTGTTGCCAATGATTATAGTTTTGATGTTATCTATTCAAGATTGGTGGATGGCATAGGCAAAGAAGGCGATGTGTTGATTGGTTTATCCACTTCAGGCAACTCAATCAATATTGTAAATGCATTTGAAACGGCGAAGAAAAAAAACATGATTACAGTTGGTTTTACCGGCGATAGTGGTGGAAAATTGAAAAGCAAAAGTGATTACCTGATCAATATACCATCAACTGATACACCACGTATTCAGGAGAGCCATATTATGGTGGGTCATATCATTTGCCAGTTAGTAGAAGAAAAATATTTTACCCCCATCCCCTAAAGGGGTGTTGAAAATAAATTTACATTGACAGAAAAAATATTCATGTCTGAGGAAAGTTCGAAAGCCCCCATTAGGGGGATTGGGGTCATTAAAGCAGCAATTATATTTGCGGGGGGTACTGGAACAAGATTGTAAGATGCCGTTCCCGATCTTCCAAAATGTAT
This sequence comes from Bacteroidota bacterium, assembly GCA_031418795.1. Taxonomy (GTDB): domain Bacteria; phylum Bacteroidota; class Bacteroidia; order Chitinophagales; family Chitinophagaceae; genus VBAS01. The sequence continues at coordinate 5,040 of JANOJO010000089.1, forward strand.
GGCTCCGGTA
>JANOJO010000090.1:0-2312 GCA_031418795.1 Bacteroidota bacterium
CAACTATGCCTTCACTTACATTTAATTTACAACACACCGATCTGCATTCTCAGGCAAGGGCAGGTAAAATTATTACTGACCATGGCGACATTCTTACTCCCATCTTTATGCCCGTGGGCACTGCGGGCAGTGTAAAAGCAATTACACAACAACAATTGGCGGATGATGTAAAAGCTCAGATCATTCTTGGCAATACGTATCATTTGTATTTAAGACCGGGAATTGAAGTGATTGAAAAAGCAGGCGGCCTGCATCAGTTCATCAATTGGAAAGAACCCATGCTTACAGATAGTGGCGGCTACCAGGTTTTTTCTTTGGCCGGTACAAGAAAAATAAAAGAGGAAGGCGTTACTTTTCAAAGTCATATTGACGGCAGCAAACATTTATTTACCCCGGAAAATGTAATAGATATTCAGCGCAGCATTGGCGCCGATATTATCATGGCTTTTGATGAATGTCCTCCCGGTGGCAGCGATCATAAATATGCAAAGAAAAGCATGGAGCTTACACACCGCTGGCTCGACAGGTGTTTTAATCAGTTTAATTTCACAAAAGATAAATACGGCTACACACAAAATCTTTTTCCGATAGTGCAGGGTGGTACACATAAAGATTTAAGAAAAGAATCCTGTGAATATATTTCATCAAAGAATGCAACAGGTAATGCCATTGGCGGATTAAGTGTAGGTGAACCTGAAGAACTGATGTATGAAATATGCAGTTTCTGTTGCGAACATTTGCCCAAAGAAAAACCAAGATACCTGATGGGTGTGGGCACTCCGTGGAATATTCTGGAATGTATAAATATGGGCATTGATATGTTTGACTGCGTAATGCCCACCCGCAATGGCCGCAACGCGATGCTGTTTACCACCAACGGCGTTATTAATATTGATAATAAAAAATGGGAGCATGATTTTTCTCCACTTGATGATGGGCTTGATTGTGAAGTAAGCAATTATTACAGCAAGGCTTACCTGCGGCATTTAATGAAAGCAAAAGAATTACAGGGCATGACCATTGCCAGCATTAACAATCTTGCATATAATATGTGGCTGGTAAATGAAGCAAGAACTAAAATAATGGCAGGCGATTTTTGTAATTGGAAAAATGAAATGAGTACAAGATTAAAAACAAGGCTTTGAATATTGATCAGTAACAGAAACTAAATTTTTAATTGTTGCATATACCACGAAGTGGGTATTGACTTATGAAAGTTTTCATCCTATCTTCAATAAATATTTCCTCTCCCTTTTGATTACTGCGATAACAATACCGTGAAAACACGGGAATAAGATTGGGTGAAATACACCTTGAGAAGTTACTTATTTAAAATAATCTTTGAATACACTAATATTTAAAAACTGACTGTTATGTTTAATAATGTTGCTTTAGATGTAGTTATTGGGCTTGTTTTTATTTTCCTCCTGTATAGTTTGCTGGCATCTATTATTCAGGAAATTATTGCCACCAAACTGGCCTTTCGGTCCAAGATTTTGGAGAAAGCAATTCTCAGAATGCTGGAAGATGGAAAAACAACTTCTTCGTTACCACTGCTAGATTCATTGAAAGGGTTTTATAAATTAATTTTCAGGAGTAATAATTTAAAAAATAAAAAATTTGGAACTGCTTTTTATGCGCATCCCCTGATAAAGTATCTGGCTGAAGACAATTGGTTCAGTAAACCTGATTATTTAAATGCGAAAAATTTTTCAAAGATCATTATTGATCTGTTACATGGAATAGATTCAGATTTTAAAGGAACTAATATCTTAAAGATCAAAGATTCAATTGACAGTGGAATTTTAAAAGAAAATTTAAAAGCTGTTGATAAGGAAAATCCTGCAAATAAAGAATATGATAAACAACGGCAGGGTGTACCGGCAGGAGACTCTGAAAAAGAAATTAACTCGGAAACAAAACTATTTCTTCAATCGCTTCTTGCTGAATCAAAAGGGGATATTGAAAAATTCAAGCTGCTCCTGGAAAATTGGTTTGATGACACAATGCAACGTGCCACCGGCTGGTACAAAAGATACACCCAATATATTCTTGTCATTATTGGTTTTATACTTGCCATTACTTTTAATGTTGATACCATTGCCATTGCTAAAATTTTGTCTAAGGATGACAAGGCAAGGGATCAAATAGTTCAAATGGCCATAGAAGGCAATGAAAAATATAAATCAATGGTTGATCGGTATAGATCTGGTAATATGTCCGATAGACAAGATACAATGACTGAAGAGAATGATACTCTCCTGAACAAGACCTATCAGTTAATAATGGATGATGCCAATAAATCTTCCAAG
>JANOJO010000091.1:0-16972 GCA_031418795.1 Bacteroidota bacterium
GTTTCTGGAGATAACTCCCCACTCTCATGAGTGTTTAGCAATATAAAGAAACTTCAATAGTTATCCGAAGGAACTGCCAAACAAAAAAAACCGCCCCGGCAATCCGGAGCGGTTCATTAAATTATTTTTTCCTGTTATTAATTTTTCTTCAATGAATAAGCATAATTACCAGCAACACTTAAATCAAGTGTAAGGGTATAGTTGCCGGCAACTGTAAGATTTAAATTACCACCATCATAGTCAGGTTTAAAATCTCCATTGTTATCTCCCAGGTTTATGCCCCAGTCATTATTTGCCCTGAATTTAAATTCACCTGCCGGCATATCTCTTGTAATTACCCATAAACCAGTGGCGGGGGTAAATATAAGCGGCACATTAGTACTCCATCCATTGAAAGCGCCAATGATTCCCCATGTATTAATTTTTGTCCAGCTCCAGGTAAGGCTTGGAATATTTGCTCTTATTCTCCAATAGCCTGCTATACCTGCTCCGCCGCTTGGCAATGTAAGATTTGCACCACCATTGCCTAATGCATTACCACCTGCACTACCATAATCTCCTGCACCCCAGTTGTCGCCTTTCACAAATTTAAATTGCGGTGATGCATCGTTAAAAATAATATATCCCTCATGTCCATTGTATCCGCCATTCACCTGGTTTACTATTTGCGGAGCAGTGCCGGGGTTCCATCCCTGAAAATTACCGGCAATGTTTATTGCATTTGGAAATGAATAAGTGATCAGGTCACGGTAAGGTGTGCTGGTAATAATAACCACATTGGAATAGGATGCCGGCGCAGATGCAGAAACACTTGCTTTCACTCTTACTTCAATGGGTGTAGCCACACCATAGTTTACAATCTTCAGCAACTCCCTGTTGAATTCAACAACCTTTAATGATTTTGTTAATGGCGACACATTGCTTAGAGCCACTTCCGTGGTGGATGCACCGGCAAAGCTGGTGCCTCCTTTTGAAATCTGCAATGTATATGTTACAGCAGCATCAAATCCGAATGTGGCCGCTGTCCATGTAAATGTAACTGCATTGTTATTGGCATTGGCCTGCAGCAATGTCAGGGTAGTAGCTGTGGAAGCAAGAGTGGGTACACTGCCTGTTACCAGCACTGTTTTCACTTCATCCTTTTCGCAGGATATTAATGCAATGGAAGCAACGGCCATCAGCATTATTTTGTTTAACCATGTTTTCATAATAATTATTTTAGTTTGGTTATTTATTAAATTTATTTTTTTAATACCCTGTATTTTGAACTAAGTTGGGGTTAGCCGCAATATCAGTAGCAGGAATTGGATAAAGTGTGCGGAAACTACCAACTGCTGCACCAGCCGTTACACCACCTTTCCATGGCCATAAGTAATTGCTGCCGGTATATTTTCCAAAACGAATCAGATCCTGCCGGCGGTGTGCTTCCCAATTCAACTCTCTTGCTCTTTCTTCTAAAATAAAATCAAGTGTCATTTGAGTTAAAACAATATTTCCTGTTGTATTGCCATAAGCCCGTTGACGAAGTGCATTTATATAAGTTAATCCAGTTGCAGTGCTTCCACCGGCACCTCCACGAAGTGAAGCCTCGGCATACATTAAATAAACATCTGCAAGACGGAATAATGGAAAATCAGTATCAGGAAAATTGCCATCAACATCAGATCCTCTTACGCCGGCTGCTGTCAGGTTTTTGTATTTTGTAACAGGGAACCCATCGGTAAAAGTTGACAGATCTGCAATCTCCAGGTTTTGTCCGCTTGTATGAAACATGCCTCTTGAATCTGGAATACCCGTTGTACTTGGAAAAAGATTTACCAATGCCTTAGTAGCCCGTAAGCCACCCCATCCGCCATTAATACCAAACAATGCCGGGTTCATATTGCCACCCACAGGTGCATGAACAAGATAGGTCATGGCGCCCCATGATTTTGTACGCAGCCCGTCAAAGTTTACAGAGAATACAAGTTCGGGTGAAGTATGATTGTCTGCAAGAAAATTTAACCTGTATTGACCCGCAAGTAAAAAGTCAGATGCAATAAGCTTGTTGCAATAGGTAATGCAATCGCCATATTTCGCAGTACCTGCATACACTTCAGCATTCAGATAAAGTTTTGCGAGTACAAACCATACAGCAGCCTTATCTGCTCTGCCGTATTCATTTTGTTTTGCAGGTGTAATTTGTGTTTCCAAATCCTGCAATTCAGTTATCAGCCATGAAAATAAATTGGCTCTTGTAATTTGTTCCGGGAAAAAAGAACCGATAGGATCTGTTTCCACCACGAAAGGAACATTGCCAAACATATCAATGGCATGATAATAACTTAAAGCTCTCAGGTAACGGGCTTCTGCACGATACTTTTTTGCTTCCACAAGATCAGAGCCTGTTATTTTGCGATCAGATAATTTAGCGTCAGTTGTTTCTCTTAAAAATTCATTGCAAAGAGATACCTGGTAAAAAATGCGATCGTACATCATGCGTACAAATTCATTGCCCGGTGTCCATGTTAAGTTATGAAGGTCTTTGATAGTACCGTCATTCCAGCCAATCACAGCTTCGTCTGATGCCAGCTCCTGTAACTGCCAGTACTGGCGCAGGTAGCTGGAAAAGCCTTCATCTATTCCAAAAATATCGGGGCGGCCACTGGGGCCCTGTTGTCCGCTTACTGCAAGACCTGCATATAATTTTGCAAGAATAGATTTGTAATTACTGAACTTGTCATAAACCGTAGCTGATGTTACATCGTACGGTGGTTTACGGTCAAGTGTTTTAGCACAGCCGGTAAAAATGATTACAAGGGCTGCGGCCATTAATGATTTAAAGAATTTATTTTTCATAATTCGTATTTTTTAAAAATCAGAAATCAAGATTAAAACCTAAAGAATACATCCGTGGCCGTGGGTAAAAATTATTATCAATACCACCGGCAATTTCAGGATCGAGGCCGGAATATTTTGTAATCACAAAAACATTCTGAACGGTGGCTGACATGCGTAAATTAGCATTCCTGCATATCTTTCCGAAATTATAACCTACGTTAATATTATCCAACCGGATATAAGATGCATTCTCGATGTAATAATCTGACCACAACCGTGGCACAGTAAACCCTGTTTCCAAAACATTTGCTGATACATTGCCTAAGTAATTAGGAAATCCAAAATTCTGGTAGGTGCCGCTGTTTGAATTAAAGTTGTTGTACATATAATTATCAAGGCTGGCTCTTCCGGTAAAACTGGCTGTCCATTTATTAATCGTAACCTGCGAGCCGAATCCGAAATACATTTCTGCCTCAGGATTTTTATACCTGTATTTATCTGCATCAGTAGATGCGCCGTCTTTATTCAGGTCAACATATAATCCTTCAATTGGTTTGCCATTTTGATCGTACACCTGCTTGTAAACATAAAAAGTGGAAGGAGCATAACCAACAGTATGTATCTGAATCGTGTTACCAACGCCACCTGCAATACCGCCTGTTGCATTACCAACTGCATTCTGGGTTTGAATTTTGCTCAGGTTTGTTATTTCACTCTCGTTATAAGTAAAGTTTGCATTAACCTCCCAGGTAATTTTTGAATTTTTAACCGGTGTGGCATTGAGTGAAAATTCAAGTCCCCTGTTTTCAATATTACCTACATTGGTTAAAATCTGGTTGGTAAGATTGGAACCTGCAGGAACTGAAATTACGGCAAGCAGATCTTTTGTCTTTTTAAAATAGGCATCCACACTGAAACTAAGTCTGTCTCTTAATAAACCAACATCTAATCCGGCATTGTAAGTTGTAGTTGTTTCCCATTTCAGGTTTTCATCATAGCCTTCGGGGCGAAGCAGTAAATAATAATTGCTTCCAAACTGGTACATACCACTGCTGTCACTTATAGAATACCTCGCTAAATATGGATAATCGCTACCCACATCCTGCTGACCGGTAATACCCCAGCCTAATCTTAATTTCAGATCAGAAATAGTTTTTGAATCACGGAGGAAAGATTCACGGCTTATTCTCCATGCCACCGCTGCAGACGGGAATATACCCCAGCGATTTTCTTCGCTAAAACGGGAAGAGCCATCTCTTCTTATAGTTCCTGTTAAAAGATATCTGTCGTCAAAGTTGTAATTGACCCTTCCGAAAAATGAAAGTAGTGTATGCTGAGATTTAAATGAAGGGCCGGCTGGTATCACTCCTGTTCCATTAACTGTTGGAAAACCGGGACTATAATTTATCCAATCCTGATAACCATATCCGGCAGTAGCGTCTATGCGATGTTTTCCAAAGCTTTTTAAATAATTCAGATAAAAATCAGAAAGGTAATTCCATCTTTTTTGTAAATACCTGCTCATGCTTCCTTTGTTATAAAATGAAGCTGCATTTGTTGCCAGCGTTTTAGAAGTTCCGTATCCTCTTGAAACGTCATAACCCAGGTTCAAGTTTGCTCTCAGCTCCGGAAGAAAATGAAATTTATAATCAATTTGAATATTGCCTATGCTTCTGTTTGCATTACCGATATTTTCAGACTGTTCAATCAGGCTTAAAGGATTCTTTGGCGCCAGTGTGTTTGGCAGTCCGTTTGTTTCCCATTCCCAGTATCCGCCATATTGTGGTTTGCTTAAATTATAAATTCCCTGAGTTGGATCAAAGAAAACTGCAGAACCAATAGCTCCCTGGTTGGCAAACCTGCTTTTTGTAACAGATGCTTTCAGGTTTACATCAATACTTAAATGATTATTTAAAAACTTTGGATTGAGATTAAATGTAAGAGAACCCCGCTGAAGATTATCTGTTTTTAAAATACCAGCCTGGTTTAAATAACCCAAAGACATTCTGTAAGGGAATTTTTTAATGCCTCCACTGAAGCTGATATTATTATCACTTGCAAAAGCATTGCGGTAAATAACATCCTGCCAGTTGGTATTTTCAGTACCCAGCAATGCTTTTTGAGCAGCAGTGCCCTGTGCATTTACCAGGTCTTTAAATTCCTGGGCATTGAGTATATCAGCAGTTTTGGTAACTGTTGACAAAGTAAGATTATTGCTGTAGCTCACATTTAGTTTTCCGCTTCTTCCTTTTTTGGTGGTAATAATTATTACTCCGTTTGAAGCACGGTTTCCAAAGATGGCTGTTGCTGATGCATCTTTTAAAATGTTGAATGTTTCAATATCATTCGGGTTCAAAAGAGTTAAAGGGTTTGCAACACCACTTATACCTCCGCTTTCCATAGGAATTCCATCTATAACAATCAATGGTGCGTTACTTGCATTTAATGATGCACCCTGGCGGATGCGGATACGGCTGCCTGCCCCGGGCATACCTCCACCGGTTGTAATTTGTACCCCCGGAACTTTTCCAATGATTAATTGTTCTGGAGTGGTCTGAGGTCCCTTTTGAAAATCCTTTGAACTGATTTGGGTAACAGAACCCGTAAGATCTTTTTTGCGGGTAGTTCCATACCCTGTTACAATTATTTCACCGAGTGTGGAATTTGAAACAACCATGGAAACATCAACAGATGATCCGCTGATAGAAATTTCCTGTGTTCCAAAACCAACTGATGAAAATATAAGTACAGTTGTGGATGTACTTACCCTGATACTGAAAGTACCATCGTTTTTAGTTTGGGTGCCGCCTGTGCCGCCTTTGGCAGTTACAGATACTCCGGGCAATGCTGATCCATCTTTGGAATCAGTAGCCTTGCCGGTAATTACCCGGTCCTGTGAAAATCCTGTTTGTGCCAGTAACAACAAACCAGGAATCACAAAAATTTTAAGTAGTTTTTTTAAAGACATAAGCAGTAGTTGATAAATTAAAAAATACTATTGAAAAAGTAATGTGTAAAAAACACACAAGAATAAATAAATTTTGCTTCTTTTGAAAAAATATTTTGGTTTCTAAAGTTACCGTTATTCTTTTTTCCAGGGATTTTATATTAAGCTTAATTCAATCGGTTCATTTCAGTCCATTATTTTTACTCATAAAATGAACTCACTGAGGCATTTTAAAATTTTATAGGTTTGTAAATCAGTTAGTTTCATTTATTATAAAGCCAGATGTTTACCCCAAATTAAATATCATGAAGTATATTAAAGTATTAGTTAAGTCCTTGTTTTGTTTTTTACCCGGTCTGTTAATTGCACAAGACTCCTGGAAGATTAAGGCTTCAGACATTAACCCCTCCAATTATTATGGCGTCACCGTTGCCAATGGAATGATTGGTATTGTTTCTTCACCCGAACCATTTAAAGTAAAAGATGTGGTGCTGGCAGGAGCTTATGATTTATACGGAAGAGGCAGGGTCAGCAATTTTTTGAAAAGTTTTAACCTGCTCAATATGTATTTGGAAATTGATGGAAAAAGAATGGATGCAAAAGCTGCAACAGATATGCAGCAGGAATTGGATATGAAGGGTGCGTCATTTACAACTACATTTAACTACACAGACAAAGCATCAGTTTCTTATACTTATTATTCACTCCGGCATTTGCCTTATACAGTTCTGATGGATGTTTCCATTACAGCAAAGAAAGATATAAGTATTAACAGTGCAAGTGTAATGGAAGCGCCGGATGCATTGAAAGATGTTCAAAATTATTATAATGAAATAGACAGGCCGCATGTGGTTATCAGTTTACTTACTTCCTCAGCAAAAAGCCCAACGGGAAAATTGCTGATGTGTGCATCCAATACTTTTTTATTTGCTGAAAAACATGGAGAAGAACCCAGGGTGATACATGAAATGTGGGATAATAATATGCACCTGATGAAATTCAGTAAAAAAATAAAAGCGGGTGAAACTTATCGCTTCTCTATTGCAGGTTCATCCATCACATCTGCTCATCATGATGACCCGCTCAATGAAGCAGAACGTGCAACCATTTTTGCAAAATTAGAAGGAAGAGAACGGCTTTTAAGTTTTCATAATAAAGCATGGGAAGAATTATGGAAGAGTGACATCACTATTGATGCTGCAAGTCCCGCTTATGCGGGAGAGACTGCGCAATCGCAACAAGATGTACACAGCATGCTTTACCATCTTTATTCATTTACAAGAGAAGGAACTGCATTGTCACCATCTCCAATGGGACTAAGTGGACTTGGATATAATGGTCATGTTTTTTGGGATACAGAACTCTGGATGTACCCGGCCATACTTGTTCTGCATCCTGAGATTGCAAAGAGCATGATTGAATATCGTTATCAACGATTGGATGCTGCAAAAAGAAATGCATTCAGCAAAGGATATAAAGGCGCTATGTATCCATGGGAAAGTGCGGAGACGGGTGTGGAAGAAACACCAGTATGGGCATTAAGTGGCCCGTTTGAACATCATATCACCGCATGTGTGGGCATTGCTGCATGGAATTATTATTGTGTTACACAGGATAAACTATGGTTGAAAGAAAAAGGTTTTCCAATTCTTTCAGCCACTGCAGATTTTTGGGCAAGCCGTGTAGAAAGAAATGGCGCCGGGCATTATGATATAAAAAATGTAGTAGCTGCAGATGAGTGGGCGGAGAATGTAGACAACAACGCATTTACCAACGCCGCAGCAAAATCCAATCTTCAGTTTGCAACTGATGCAGCAAAAATTCTGGGTATTGCACCCAATGCAGATTGGATGAATGTAGCAAACAATATTCCCATACTTAAAATGGCAGATGGAGTAACACGGGAGCATGCAACTTATAATGGCGAAGGAATAAAACAAGCTGATGTGAATTTGCTTTCATATCCGTTAAAACAAATTACCGATGCGGCGCAGATTAAAAAAGATTTACAATATTATGAAACCCGAATACCCAACGAAGGAACCCCAGCCATGACACAGGCAATCTTTTCTTTATTATATGCAAGATTGGGTGATAGCGAAAAAGCTTATCATTGGTTTAAAGATGCATACACACCCAACCTGAATCCTCCATTCAGAGTGATTGCAGAAACCAAAGGAGGCACTAATCCTTATTTTGCTACAGGTGCCGGTGGCGTATTGCAATCTGTTCTTATGGGATTTGGCGGATTGGATATCACACCGAATGGAATTGTACAGGTAAAGTCGGTTTTGCCAAAACAATGGAAAAGCCTCGTTATAAAAGGGGTAGGTATGGAAAAGAAAACGTTTACGATAGGAAAATAGTAGAGACAGGGCATGCCCTGTCTCATAATGAGTGTTGGCCCAGAAAAGAAAACGTTTGCGGTGAACAAATAATTGATTGAACACATCTGTTTCATCGGCATGCAGAGCGTTTATTTCACAGAATCAGTTTATATTGCGTCTTCCTTTTAACTGCTTGAAAAAAATAACGGCCATATCGCTTTTACTCATCCTGCTTTTTAATATTGCAGGATACCGGCTGTTGTTTAATCAATTTGAAAAAATCGCTACAGCAAACCTGGAAAATAAAATTGACCAGGGTACTTATTCTCCCGAACAATTAATTGAAATAAAAATACCGCTCAGCATGCCTTATTATTCTGATAAAGATTATGAGGCAGTTCATGGCGAAACAGAATGGAACGGGAAGCATTACCGGTATGTAAAAAGAAAAATAAGTGGTAATACGCTTTATCTTCTTTGCATCCCCAATCATGAAAAAAATAATATTGTTGCTGCTGAAAATGATTTTACAAAATCAACTGCTGACAAGCAGCAAAACAATGTGCCCGGCAAGCAGCAACCAACTATCATAAAATTTTTATTGAGTGAGTTTACACCGCAGCATAACAGCAACCTGTTTACATTGCAAATAATTAATTCGGGTAAACAACTCCTCTCCAATTCTGATTTATTTTCACAATTCAACCCACTTACTCCCTCCCAGCCTCCTGAATATTTTTCATAAGTACAAAACGGGAACAGTTTTACTTATTTTAAATTTCTTTTAATTTCTGTTTATGAAAAAATTCAGGGCTTTGTTGCCCATCATCCTGCTTGGCGTTATTAGTTGCAATGAGGATACAAATAAAGAGTACAATAAAATTTTCAGCGACCCGCTGCTTTATTCTAAAACAGTAAAGAAACTGAATGATGTAGTGCTGGAAAATAATTTTCCACCCATGATTGGCAGCCGCAATTATGTTTATGCAACTATTGCCGCTTATGAAACAATGGCTGCAGGTGACAGCAGTTATATTACGCTTGCGGGGCAAATAAAGCATTTACCTGTTTTACCAAAACCGGAAGCTGGTAAAAAAATTGATTATTCACTTGCTGCACTGTTGTCATTTACCAAAGTGGGTAATGCAGTTACTTTTCCTGAAGGCAGTATGATGGGCTATTATGATGAACTGAAAAACAGGGCAGACACTTGCGGTATGCCATCATCTGTTTTAGAAAACACCATTGCATTTTCTGATTCTGTTGTTGCAGCAATACTTCGTTGGAGTAAAAAAGACAATTATGCACAAACAAGAAGCGCTGAAAGATACACGGTACTGAATGATGTGGAAGGCAGATGGATACCTACTCCACCAATGTATGGAACTGGAGTAGAACCACATTGGCGGGAAATAAGAACGATGGTACTGGATTCTGCATCACAGTTTATGCCGCCACGGCCGCCGGTGTATGATTTAAAAAATAAGAACAGCACTTTTTACAAAGCAATGATGGAAGTAAAAACCACTGGAGAAAATTTAGATGAAGAGCAAAAACATATTGCTGATTTCTGGGACGACAATCCTTTTAAGATGAATGTAGTGGGGCATGTAAATTTTGCAACTAAAAAATTTTCACCGCCGGGCCACTGGATGAATATTGTGGGCATCGGCGCCAAAGCAGCTAATGCTGATTTCAATACAACAGTTGCAGCTTACGCCAACACAGCTATTGCTTTGTTCGATGCATTCATCAGTTGCTGGGATGAAAAATACCGCAGCAATTATGTTCGGCCTGAAACAGTAATTAATAAGGAGTTTAATAAAGAAAACTGGCAGCCATATATTCAAACACCGCCATTTCCTTCATATACCAGCGGACATGCAACCAACTCTGCAGCAGCAGCAGAAATAATGACAAAATGGTTTGGAGAAAATATTTCTTTTACCGACACTTCATTGCTTGAATTTGGAATTGCAAACCGTGAAATAAAATCTTTTCGTGCAGCAGCTGAGGAAGCAGCCATGTCAAGGTTATACGGCGGCATCCATTTCAGGTTTGATAATGAAGAAGGAAGTAAAGCCGGGAAAAAACTGGGAGAGTTTATTGTATCCCGCATAAAAATGAAAAAATAATTAATGAAACGAAAAATCAACATTTAAAATTATGAAACGATTACTGTTTAAATATAAAATACTATTACTGTTTGGTTTTTCATGTATGGTCAATTCTGCGAAAGCGCAAACAGATATTGACGGTATCATGATGGAAAAAAACGCTTTCTGCGTGGGCCCTATGTATGGCCACAGCAGCTGGAAAAATTACTGGGAGGGAACTTTGAAAAGAGATAACCAGAACCTTGGAACAGTATCTGCTTCTATGTTTAATCTTATGGGCAATTATGGTATCACCAATAAACTAAACGTATTATTTGGTTTACCATATATAAAAACTAAAGCATCTGCCGGGCAATTGAAAGGAATGAAAGGAGTACAGGACCTTTCGCTTTGGATAAAATGGAAAGCGTACAGTAAAAAAATAGGGTCGGGTCGTTTGTCCTTATTTGCTATTGGCGGTCTCTCATTACCAGCTTCTGATTATACAGCCGATTTTTTACCCATGTCCATTGGCCTTGAAAGTAAAAATCTTTCATTGCGTGGCATGGCCGATTACCAGATGGATAAATGGTTCGCTACTGCATCAGCCACGTATATAAGAAGAAGTAATATTGAAATAGACCGTACAGCGTATTACACTACAGAAATGCATTATACCAATGAAGTGAAAATGCCCGATGCGGCTTCATTTAATGTAAGAGTTGGCTATCGGAATAATGGAATGATTGCCGAAGCAATAGCTGATAACTGGACAACATTGGGTGGGTTTGATATTACACGAAACAATATTCCGTTTGTAAGCAACAGAATGAATGCAACAAGAATTGGTTTCAATTTTAAATACCCCATGAAGTTTTACCGGCAGCTTGCAGTAGTTGGAAATATAATGACAACTGTAGCCGGCAGAAATGTTGGGCAATCAACAGGCTTCAATGCCGGTGTGTTTTATGTAATTGACCTTTCACACAAAAAGAAAACTGATTCTGAAAAAACAAAAAAACAGGACTAATGAAAAAGCTATATATAATATTATCAGTAACAATCTTTCTGTTTATAAGTTCCTGCTCGAAAGAACTTACAGAAACTAATTTTGAATTTCCTGCCTTGCAACCTGCATCAACTGATATTAATGCAGGTATTTGGAAACCAATTTTACTTACAGGGCCAAGTGAGTTTGCTGTGGCAGCTCCTGCGGCAACAACAACACCCGATTATATTGCACAGGTAAATGAAATAAAAAGTTTTCAATCCAAATTAACTTCACAGGAAAAAAATGCAGTGAAGTATTGGAGTGCCGGAGCTGTGCTGAGATGGAATGAAATTATGCGGGAGCTTGTAGCATTGCATAATATACCGCCGTATCAAAATCCAGATGGCACTTATCCTTTGCCCAGCGCAACAAATCCTTTGGCCTATCCTCAGTTTCCTTTTTCTAATCCACCTTATGCATCACGGGCTTATGCTTATGCAAGTGCGGCATTGTATGATGCATTGGTATCTGCATGGCATTATAAAAAATTATACAATCGTTTAGCACCATCCAAAGTAGATGCAACTGTAAAATCATTAATACCTCAATCCGATTTACCATCCTATCCATCAGAAGATGCAACGGTTGCCGGTGTAATGTCAGAAGTATTAAAATTATTATTTCCCGGTGACCAGGAATTTATTCAACTGAAAGTTGAAGAACATAAACGAAGCCGCATCATTGCAGGAGCAAATGTTCGCAGCGATATAGAAGCAGGTGAAGCTTTGGGAAAATCAGTAGCACAAAAATTTGTTACCCGTGCAAGAGGCGACCGGGCAGGTGCAGCAGGTGGCAATCAAACCATCTGGACACAAATGGAAAACGATGCAATTGCAAGGGGAGAAATTCCCTGGATAAGCCAGGAGTCGCCAAAAAGACCGGGCATGCTGGCATTATTTGGCAGAGTAAAAACATGGTTGTTCGATTCATTGACGATGGTAACTACTATTCGCCCAACACCACCACCATCCACATCATCACAACAATTTAAAAATGAAACTGAAGAAGTATACCAGTACAGTATAAACCTGACAAGAGAACAAATGCGTATTGCTCATTACTGGGCAGATGGAGTGGGGACTTACACACCTCCGGGTCACTGGAATGCAATAGCGGCTGAAGATTTTGTAAAACAAAATTTCAGTGAAGTTCGTTGGGCAAGAAATCTTGCATTATTAAATATGTCGCTGATGGATGCTGCTGTTGCATGCTGGGATGCAAAGTATTTTTATTTCAATCCGCGGCCATCGCAAATAGACCCCCGTATAAAATCAGTAACAGGTCTTCCAAATTTTCCTTCGTATACATCAGGTCATTCTACTTTCAGTGGGGCTGCAGCAACTATATTGGGTCACATCATTCCTGCCCGTGCAACTGATTATACCAATATGGCAAAAGAAGCATCACTGTCCCGTTTGTATGGAGCTATTCATTACCGCAGTGATTGTGAAAAAGGACTGGAGTGTGGTAATACGATCGGAGAATATGCCAGGCAAAGAGCAAGGACAGATGGGGCTGAATAAAATTTATATTGACTGAAAATAATTTTTTTCGTGTAAAGTGGTGATTCATAAAAATGAATCACCACTTTTGTTTTTATCTTTAATCAAACGAAGAACGATTGCTCATTAAATAACATTTTATGTCAAACTGGAAAATCAAGCTGTCTCTTTTTCTCAACTATTTTGTTTTCGCTATCCTGCTCAACAGCGTAGGTACAGTAATACTGCAAGTGCAAAACAATTTTGATATTTCAAAAGGGTCGGCAAGCATACTGGAGGCATTTAAAGATTTAAGTATTGCTATTGCTTCTTTTTTAGTGGCCTCTTATGTGGTGCGGATCGGTTATAAGAAAACAATGCTGATTGCGCTGGTGCTTGTTGCTGCCATGTGCCTTATCATGCCATCTGTCCCCAGTTTCCTGATGACGAAATTATTATTCGCAACCGTTGGTGTTAGTTTTGCATTAATAAAAGTATCTGTATTTGCGACACTGGGCCTGATAACTAATAATAAAAAAGAACACCTCAGCCTGATGAATTTCCTTGAATCTTTTTTTATGGTAGGCGTACTTACAGGCTATTTTATTTTCGCTTCGGTTGTAGATAATGATAATCCTAAATCAACAACATGGTTTAATGTTTATTACTTGCTTGCAGGACTTTCTATCGCGGCATTTTTACTTTTGCTTTCCACAAAGCTGGATGAATCATCGGTACAAAAAGCTGAAGAAGGAAAATCAGTTGGACAGGAATTCCTGGAAATGCTGAAACTTATTATCATTCCCCTCGTACTCGTTTTTATTTTCAGCGCTTTCTTTTATGTATTGATTGAACAAAGTATCATGAGTTGGCTTCCCACTTTTAATAATGATGTGCTGAAATTATCAACCAGCCTGAGCATTCAAATGGCCAGTATTCTTTCAGCTTCTATTGCATTGGGAAGATTTTTAGCGGGCATTGTATTGAGAAAAATTGACTGGCTCTATGTTCTTGTTGGATGCCTGGTGGCTGCAGCCGCACTTGTGTTACTGGCTGTACCACTTGCAAAATCTGTATCGGGAACACCGGTTAACAGTTTAAAGGATATTCCAATTATCGCATTTATATTTCCATTGATAGGATTATTTCTTGCACCGATTTACCCGGCTATCAATTCTGTTATATTGAGCAATCTTCCTAATCATAAACATGGCGCAATGTCCGGTCTCATTGTTGTATTCTCGGCTTTAGGCGGCACTACAGGTTCTATTATTACAGGGAATATATTTGGAGCGTATGGCGGGCAAACAGCTTTTTATTTTTCACTTATCCCGATAACAATTCTTATTGTTCTTTTATTCGCATTCAAAAAAGTACAGCCAAAACAACTGCCGGCTGTTAAACAATGACAGACTGATAAAAAATATTTTACATGGCCGAATTAGAAATACATGAACTGCATCCATTGTTTGAAGATGTTCAGCTTCAGCAAATTTTTCCTGATGGAAAAACTTTTGTTGATTGTGTTCCCAAATTTTCTATTGAAAAAATTAATCAAAAATATCTTGTAGAAAAAAAAGGAAAGAATTTTAGTTTGAAAGAATTTGTTCTTGCAAATTTTGATTTACCTGTTGCAACTACTTCATCTTTTTCTTCTGATACATCAATGCCGGTGGAAGAAAATATTGAATTGCTTTGGAATGTTCTTACAAGACAACCCGATAAACAAACTGGTTCATTAATTCCATTGCCCAATCCCTATATCGTTCCCGGTGGCAGGTTTGGAGAAATATATTACTGGGACAGTTATTTCACCATGCTGGGATTAAAAGCATCGGGTAAAATAGATATGATTGAAAATATGGTGAACAATTTTTCACATTTAATAAATACAGTTGGTTTTATTCCCAATGGAAACAGGTCTTATTATCTCGGCCGTTCACAACCGCCATTTTTTTCTTTGATGGTAAAATTATTGAGTGAAGAAAAGGGGGGAAATGTTTTGACAAACTATTTACCTCAATTAGAAAAGGAATATAGTTTCTGGATGAAAGGCGCTGATGAATTAAATGAAAACAATTCTTCACTTCATCACTCAGTAAAAATGCCTGGCGGAGAAATAATGAATCGCTATTGGGATGAAAACGAAACGCCGCGGCCTGAATCTTACAGGGAAGATGCAGAACTTGCACATTTAAGTAAACAGGATGATAAAATCTTATACAGGCATTTAAGAGCTGGCGCTGAATCTGGCTGGGATTACAGCAGCCGTTGGTTTAAAGATGGTCACTCATTCAATACAATTCATACAACGGATATTGTTCCTGTTGATTTAAATTGCCTGCTGTTTCATTTAGAGTTTCTTATTGCTGAAGCATATCAGCTAAACAATGACGAAAAGAATTACAGCAGGTACAAGGATTTATCCGAAAAAAGAAAAAAAGCAATTCATAAATTCTGCTGGAATGAATCATTAAATTTTTTTACAGATTATGACTGGAAAGAAAACAAATTAAAACAATTGCAGACACTGGCAGGCATTGCTCCTTTATTTTTTGGTATTGCAAGCGAAGAACAAGCTGCACATACGGCTTTATTAATTAAAAATAAATTTCTGAAAGCAGGCGGATTGATTACAACTTTAGTAACAACCGGCCAGCAATGGGATGCGCCAAATGGTTGGGCGCCGCTGCAATGGATGACTATAGTTGGTTTGAAAAACTATCATCAGACTGAATTGGCAAAAGAAATTGCGCAGCGATGGATAAAATTAAATACAGATGTTTTTAAAAGAACCGGCAAGCTGATGGAAAAATATAATGTAGTGGACACTCATCTTGATGCTGGCGGTGGTGAATATGAAGGTCAGGATGGATTTGGATGGACAAATGGAGTGCTGCTGGCGTTGATGAAGCCCCCTGTAACTCTCCGCCAATCGGCGGAAGAGAATAGCATCGCTCAGCCCTGACTTATTTATAAATGCTGATTGTATAAAATCAAAAGATAAAAGTTTTCTTAAGCAATTTACTTATTAATTTATTTTTTGTATCCGCTGCTTTAGAAAAACTTTTACCATTATGCAGAAAGCTAATTACTTTTTTTGAATCGGGGTCAATTATAAAAAATTCTTTAACTCCGTTTTTTTCATACGCCTTTCTTTTTATAGTCAGGTCTGTTTTGCGGGAACCCGGCGATAGTACTTCAATAATAAGGTCTGGTACACCCCGTACTTTTCCCTTTTGAATAATACCAAGATTTTCGGTGGCAATAAAAATTACATCAGGCTGAAAAGCATTATCCTTATCTAAAAAAACATCTACCGGCGATGAAACACACTTTCCCAATCCTTTGATTTTTATAAATGCCCTGATTTGGCTTGTTAGTTCGTCAGAAATTTCCTGGTGTTCAAATGAAGGTGCAGGCGCCATATAAATAGTATTATTAATTACTTCACACCGCAAACCTTCCGGCAGCATTTCAAATAGCTCAATTGCAGTCTGTGGCAATCTTTCCTTTGAGGTTTTCATAATTTGAAGTTACAAAAATCATCTTAATTTTAAAAAGGTATTATTTTGCAGGCTCTAAAATAAAAAATGAATACGGCGGCAATACGAAATTCTCATTATCATTTCTCACATCAAAATATTTTTCGCTCCAGTGGTCAAATAACCGTGATGGCTTCAAGCCGTTTTCTTTGAAAGCATACCAGGTTAGGTGCTGTACCTTATCGCTAAAGTTGAAAAGACAATAAACTCTTTCGTTATTCCATGCACGAAGAAAGCCTGCCACATGCGTATTGTGCGGAGTAAGCCAGGTGAGATTTTTTTTATCTGCAATCACTGAAAGTTTTTTCCTGATGCTGATTAACTTTTGTGTGGAAGTGAAAATTAGATGTTCTACTGTTCCCGGCTTATCAAATTTTCCCTGCCCGACTTTGTCATTCAGGCGGGCATTTTTACTCCAGTCAAAAACCGGGCGGTGCATCCAACGGTTGTCATAGCTTTTAGTTTCGTCATTTAAATAAGAGTAATCATTGGTATGGCCCGATTCATCACCATAAAAAATCATGGGAGTGCCGCCAATGAAAAAACTCATGGCCTGCATCAGCAAAATTTTTCTTACAGCTATTTCAATAGCTGCCGCATCCTTATTATTGATTGCTGTTTCCAACCCACATAAAGAAGCCAGCGACCCACTGATTCTTGCATCACCTGTTTTCTGTAAATGAAAAAACAGGTGATGCAAGAATC
>JANOJO010000092.1:0-12709 GCA_031418795.1 Bacteroidota bacterium
GTTCTTGTCCCGGCAATCAAAATCTGCATTTTTTTATTGCAAAAATTTCATGCAATTTATTTATTACAAACAATTTATTATTTCCTGAAATAAGTTCTGTCGTAACCCGAAATAATATTTACCCGAACATCATTAATAGTATAACCCGTTATCCTGTTTATGCAACCTTCTTTTGTGCCACCGATAATTTTTCTTATGCTTCGTTGCTCTTCAGTTATCTTAGAAATTTTCAGCAAATTGTCAGGACCGGGAAAATAAATATGATAATCGTATTCAGGAGAAAGTACAACTGCTGAAGTTGATGCAACTATTTTTAAAGTGTCTGCGTATCTGGTATAAACATTATCGTTAATAAAGAAACTGTCTTTTTGCTGACTGGAATTTTTTGCAAATCTTCTTATTATTATTGTGTCGGCATCTGCATCAGTAAAACCAATTAATCCAAATCGTAATTCACCTGCTGTACACGGATAGGTATAGCATGAATTGAAAAATATGAATATAAATGAAATGCAGAATATTGTTATTAGTGTTTTCAAAAAATAAAAAGCATTTGTACAACTATGACAATTTCAACTTTGCAATCGTTGCTTTTGGATCTGCAGATTTAAAAACGGTATTGCCCGCCACCAGCACATCTGCGCCGGCTGCTAAAATTGTTGAAGCATTTTCCAGTGTTACACCGCCATCAATTTCAATATGTACATTCAATCCTTTTTCATCAATCATTTTACGGAGTTGTTTTATTTTGGATAATGTTTGCGGAATAAATTTTTGCCCGCCAAATCCCGGGTTTACACTCATCAGGCATACCAAATCAATATCAACAAGTACATCTTTTAATTCTTCAACAGGTGTATGAGGATTCAGCGCAACTCCTGCTTTCATTCCCAGTGATTTTATTTGTTGAACATTTCTGTGCAGGTGAGGACAAGCCTCAATATGAACTGTAAGAATATCTGCCCCGGCATTTTTAAATTGCTCTGCAAATTTTCCTGGCTCTTCTATCATCAGGTGTACATCACAAACTTTAGTAGTGGTTTTGCGGATAAACTCAATTATCATCGGGCCAAATGTAATGTTTGGAACAAAATGTCCATCCATTACATCCAGGTGAAACCAATCGGCCTGGCTTTCATTCAGCATTTTGCAATCGTCTTCAAGATTGATAAAATTGGCAGATAAAAGGGAAGGGGCGATGATGGGCATTCTTTCAAATTTGTTGTGCAAGATACAATGCAGGGCAATTACTATTTATTAATTTTTAATTCTATCAGCAGCTTCCTTTGCAGCTGCAAATGTTTTATCCAGCCCATAAGCCCGTAAGTAATTCAGTTTTGCATCCTCCTTTTGTCCCAATGCTTCCTGGCATTTTGCTTTCCAGTAAAATGCATCAGCATAAGAATTGGAAACAGTTAGAGCAAGATTAAAAACATTTATCGCATCAGTATATTTTTCATGTTTATAATAAACCATTCCTTTCTGCATGTAGGCATCTGTAAAATTATAATCCTTCCTGATACATTCATCAAACTGTGATAATGCATTTTTATAATCTTCAATATTGTAATAATACACCCCTTTCAGGTAATCAGGATTTGGATCTTTTCCGCTTGCATCATTTTTTTTCATAGCATCGCTGAAAGTAATTGCTTTGGGATTTTTTGTTTCAGCATATAAATTAGTCAGCTGTAAACCAGCCCGTGTCAATTCACCCGGTATTACAAACAACTCTAATGTTTTTATGGCTTCGGTAGTATCGCCAGCCAGTTCCAGCAGTTCGGCTCTTTTAAATAGATAGTCAAAATAAAGCCGTGGGTTAGTGGAATCGCCT
The DNA here is from genome assembly GCA_031418795.1 of Bacteroidota bacterium. Taxonomy (GTDB): domain Bacteria; phylum Bacteroidota; class Bacteroidia; order Chitinophagales; family Chitinophagaceae; genus VBAS01. The sequence goes on from JANOJO010000092.1 coordinate 1,835, forward strand.
TTTGAAATATTTAAAGAATCCAAAGCAAGTACCGCCTCTTTGTATCTGCCGGCATCCTGCAGCACAATAGCGAGGTTGTATTTTGATTTCGGGTCATCCGGGTATTTGCTTATAGAGTCCCTGATAGATTGAAGTAACTGTTGCAAAGTATCTTTTGCCGGTGCAGCAGATTCGGAAGAAGAATTACAAGAGTTGATGGATAAATAAAAGACAAATAAAATATATTTCATAAATGGTAATGCATGATTTGACAAAAGTCTGACATTTGCCGTGGTTTCAAAAAATAGTTTTGCTAAAATTTTATTTAATGAGTATTAAAAAATTCTTTGCGCCAGTAATCATTTTATTTACAGGATTAATCTTTGTTTCTTTTTTACCAGAAAATGAAACTATAAACGGATTCACGACTCACGATTCAGAACTCCCGACTCCCGACTTCCAACTCATCACCGACACACTCCACTACCCGGCGGAAACTCATTTTAAAAATGTTCAACAACTCACTTTTGGAGGCGATAATGCTGAAGCATATTTCAGCTTTGATGGTAAATGGATAATTTTTCAACGTACCAATATTAAAGAAGGAATTCTTTGCGATCAGATATTTGCCGGCAAAGTACCTGCTTACGGCGAAAAGTTTACCTATAAAATGATAAGCAGCGGCAAAGGGAGAACCACCTGCGGAGCATTTTTAAAAAATGGTAAACATATTATTTATGCATCTACCCATTTAGGTGCAGATACATGCCCGCCTGTACCCGACAGAAAAAAGTATGGTAATAAATACATCTGGCCTTTGTACGACAGCTACGATATTTTTATGGCAGACCTTAATGGAAAAATTGTAAAACAACTTACACATGCAAAAGGTTATGATGCAGAAGCCACCATTTCTCCAGATGGTAAAAAAATGATTTATACCAGCGATAAAGATGGGGATATTGATTTATATATTATGAATTTAAAAACCGGGAATGAAAAAAAAGTGACTAATACATTGGGATATGATGGCGGCGCATGGTTTAGCCCGGATGGTAAAAAAATAATCTGGCGTGCATCAAGACCAAAAACGGATGCTGAAATAAAAGAGTATAAAGATTTGCTTGCAGAAAATTTGGTGGCGCCTACTAATATGGAAGTATGGATAGCGAATGCTGATGGCAGTAATGCAAAACAGGTTTCATCTTTCGGGCAGGCCAATTGGGCGCCTGCTTATATGCCGGACAGTAAGCGAATCATCTTTGCCAGCAATCATGAATATAAAAGAGGATTCCCTTTCAACTTATATACAATGAATGAGCAAGGCACTGATCTGAAAAAAATAAGCCGCGATAATGGCTTTGATGCTTTCCCCATGTTCAGCCCCGATGGAAAGAAAATAATTTTCTGCAGCAACCGGAATAATGGCGGCACAAGAGATACCAATGTTTTTATTGCTGATTGGATTGAATGAGTAATTAAAAATTAAGAATTAAGAATTAATAATTAATAATTGGGTTGTAGATTTGAGGAAATTATCAATTTTTCATTTTAATTTAAAAACATGGATACAGGTCTTCTTCATCTGCATAACATACTTCGCTGGATAATTTTATTATTGTTATTAGTAACATTGTTCCAGGCATTTTCAAAAAGTGAAAGTGTAAAGAAAACCAGTCTTTGGCTACTCATCAGTGCACATATCATGTTGCTCCTGGGTTTGTATCAGTTAATTGCCGGCAGATATGGAATAACTGCCGGATTGCCCGAAGGTGTAGAACTGATGAAAGATAAATTCTATCGGTTCTTTTGGGTAGAACATCCGCTGATGATGTTCATTGCTATTATGCTTATTACGATTGCAAGAGGCAAGGCAAAAGCTCTAAATTATAAAGCTGTTGGTTGGTTATTATTTATTGCATTATTGCTGATACTGGCTGCAGTGCCATGGCCTTTTAGGGAAATTATTGGCGATAACAGAACATGGTTTCCGGGTATGTAAATATTTACTCAGGCAATATCTTTCAGTGCTGCGCAAAATGTTTTCATTTCTTCAATTGTGCCCATACTTACCCGGCACCATTTGCCACCAAAATGATCCCGGTACTGAACAAAAATATTTTTAGCCTGCATCTTTTGGGAAAAGTCTGCGCCGATTTTATCAATATTAAATAAAATAAAACTGGTGTGGGAAGGAATGTAGTCAAGTGTAAGTTGTTTAAAACAATCGTAACACATTTGCCTTGCCTGGGCAGTTTTTTCCCGGCAATCTATTACAAATGCCTGATCATTCAATGCTGCAGAAGCCGCGGCTGCTGATGCTACACTTACACTTACATCGGGCCATGCCTGCAGGCTGCTTAGTTTTTTTATTGTTTCAGGATGGGCAATCGCATAACCAACCCTGGCGCCGGCAAGGCCATATATTTTTGAAAAAGTTTTTGCCACAATTACATTAGAGTTTTTAACACTAATGTCTTTCAACGAAGGCAGTTCGGCAAACTCTGTGTAAGCTTCATCTACCATCACCACACATTTTTTACTGCATTCGTTTACAAAATCTCTCAGTTGTTTATCATCATTATAAGTGCCCACAGGATTATTGGGATTACATACATACACCATTTTTGTTTCAGCGTTAATTGAAGAAATCATTTTAGCAAAATCATATTTCTTCTCATTATTCAGCGGTACACGGATCATTTTCAGACCAAATGATTCTGCCTGGCCATTCCAAACACGGTAAGATGGTTCAGCCGTAATAATATTTCCTCCGGAAGTTGAAACAAGCAATGAAGTAAGGCCAAGTATTTCAGATGATCCAGCGCCAAGCAGGATATTTTCTTTTCCAACCTGCCAGAAATCAGCAATCTGTTGTTTCAGTATGGGTAATTGTTCATCAGGATAACGGTTGGAATTAACCAATGCTTCCGTCATAGCTTTTCTTGCAGCAGCAGAAGGGCCGTAAGGATTTTCATTGCTATTCAGCAAAATAATATCTCCGGGTTTGTATGATTTTTTTTCGAAAGCAAATATTTTCGGCGCTATTCCAACTCCGGCAAAAACTACAGATGTTGTTTTCAGCCATTGGCGGCGGGAAGAATGATTGGGCATAAATAAATTTTTTTATTAAGAAAAGCTACGTCAAATTTTTATCGAAAAAATATTTTTTTATCAACGGTTGCCCAGTTCAATTACTTCACAGTCTTTCATATTTTTTCCATCAATCACCAGGCGGATGATGGTTCTTACTTTATGCCAGCCCTGTTTGCCGGCAGCACCGGGGTTAATATGCAGGCAATTTATTTTATCATCAAATATTATTTTTAAAATATGCGAATGCCCGCTGATAAATAACTGTGGCTTGTGGATAAGCAGCTCTTTTTTAGTTACAGGATTGTATGCGGGTGGCGAGCCGCCGATATGCCGCATCATCACCTTTACTTCTTCGCACATAAAAACTAATTGCTCTGGAAATTCATTTCTGATTTCCTGTCCATCTATATTTCCATAAACACCTTTCAATTTGGTCTGACCGTCCCGGTCTGACCAATGATTGCTCAAACGGGTGGCCAAATTTATCTCTCCAAAATCTCCAGCATGCCAAACCTCATCACAATTTTCAAAATGTTTAAATACTGCTTCATCCAAATAGCTGTGAGTGTCTGATATTAATCTGATTCTCTTCATTCCGATACGAATTTAGTGGTAAGTTTAGTTATAATTGTTTACAGAATTATTGCATACCGGATTAATATAAGAAAGTGTACATCCTTCCAATGATTTTTTAGATTTTCCAGGGGGAAAAAAACCTTAACCAATCTTTTTATTTTTGGTTTATGGTTAGCTATGATGTGTAACTATATTTGCTTTTTTCCGTTTCAATATATATCAAAACTATCTTCATGACTTTCATATGCGATTACCCTATTAAAATATCTTTAAAATTATTTTTTTGTCTGGCAATTACAACAGGCTGTTTTTCGATGATAGCCATTTCACAAACTATACCCATAACTGTAAAAATTACAAATCTAAAAAACGAACCAGTTGCCTTTGCTACGATTAAAATATTTAACTGGCCAGATAGTACACAGGTACAGCAAAAAATTGCTGACAGCAGCGGCCTTGCTAAATTTTCACTAACGAAAAGCACACAATATAATATTCAGGTGAGTGCAGTCAATCACGGCACTATTAAAAAAGGGTTTTCAATTACAGGTAATCAAACTGGTTTCATCTTTACCCTTGAACCTTTATCAAAAAAACTGGAAAATGTTATTGTGAAATCAAAAAAGCCATTGATGCGTCAGGAAGATGATAAAATGATTATTGATCCTGAAAACCTTGTTGCCAGCTCTACGAATGGTTATGAGGTGCTTGAAAAAGTGCCCGGTTTGTTTTTGGATCAGGATGGAAATGTTTATCTCACCAGCGCCACACCTGCTACCATTTATATTAATGGACGTGAAATGAAAATGAGTGCTGCCGATGTAGCTACCATGTTGAAAAGCTTACCACCAAATTCTATTGATAAAATTGAAGTGCTTCGGACACCATCTGCTAAATATGATGCATCGGGTAGCGGCGGTATTGTGAATATTGTATTGAAAAAGGGAGTAAAATTGGGGAGAACCGGCAGTATTACCGCTGGTTATCAGCAGGGCGTTTATTCCAATGAGTTCATAAGCCTGAATATGAGTAATAATAATGACAAGAGAACTTCTTATTTCAATTTGCAGGCGGCAAAAAGAAACAGTTTTGAAAACGTAGTTACCAACAGGCTGTTTTCAGCGGACTCGCTTTTATCTCAGGACGCTTATACTGTTTATCCGGCGCATAATTATTTTGCTGGATATGGTGTTACACAATCTGTAAGTAAAAAATGGGAGATTGATTTTTCAGGTAATATCCGGCTGAATGAATTTGATAATAAAACAAATAACAGGAACATTATTCAAAAACTAAGCACTTCACAAATATTAACCGACAACCTGAACCGCATCAGCAATAAAGGAAGCAATTTTGGGATAAACAATTCACTTGAAGGAAAAATGAAACTGGACACGATAGGTTCTGAATGGGAAACTCAGGTGGGCTTTACATATTCTCATAATAAAACTGACCAGGGCTATAATACTGTATTTACTGTTCCGGTACTTCCGGTTTTTTCCGGTTATGGCAGCAATGAAAATGACCGAAGCGTTATGAATATCCAGTCAGATCTGAAAAAGAAGTTGAAAAATAAATTTACACTGGAAGCTGGTATTAAATCATCAATACTTCAATTCAAAAGCAAGGCAAATTATTTCAGGAAGCAGGGAAGTGCAGATGTAAAAGATTTTGGCCGCACAAATACATTTCATTACAATGAAAATATTAATGCAGCCTATTTGCAGGGTTCTAAATCATTCGGCAAAGATTTTATTTTAAAAACAGGAGTACGTTTGGAAAATACAAATATGAAAGGCCACCAGCTTATTCCTGGCGACACTTCTTTTAATATTAAACGTACTGATCTTTTTCCTTATGTTTACCTGAGTAAATCAATAATGAAGATAGCTGGTTACCAGCTTAGGGCTTATTTGGTTTATCGCCGCACTTTGCAGCGGCCCGTTTATGAGCAGCTCAATCCTTTTCCAAGGTATGTTGACCAGTATTTATCTGAAGTTGGCAATCCGTCGCTTCGTCCCCAGTTTTCAAAAAACTATGAGTTTAATGTAAGCTTTGAAGAAACACCGGTGCTTGCAGTTGGATTTAACGATACAAAGGATGCATTCACCAATGTAATTTACCAGGCTGATACCAGCCTGAGCCAGGCATACCGCACTTATGATAATCTTGGAAAAAATAAGGAATGGTATTTCAGAGCATTGGGTGCATTACCACCGGGCAGAAAATATTTTTTTGTAATGGGTGTACAGTACAATCATAATTTTTATGACGGTTTATATGAAGGCAAACCTTTGTCTTATAAAAGAGGCACCTGGATGATGTTTACATATCATATGCTCAAATTAGATAAACGTTCACAGGTTACATTGAATGGGTTTGTTCGCTTCAGGGGATTGCTTCAGTTTACTGAGGTAAAGACTTTTGGCGGAACTAGTTTTAATATCAACCGTAAGTTTTTGAAAGAAAAACTTACGGTAACTCTTTCTGTCAACGATATTTTTTATACAAACAAATATGATTTCAGTATAAAGCAGGGTACCCTGAATGCTTATGGGCTTCGCAGGAATGATACAAGGCGGTTTGGAATCAATTTCAGGTATAATTTTGGTTTCAAAAAGAAAGAAGAATATAATCCCCTCAAAGCAGAGTCTCCGGAAAACCAGTAGCCCTGAAATGGAATTGGTAATTAATAATTGGGAATCAGGAGCTACTTCTTTTCCTTACTATGTTTTATTGCAATCCGGACAGATAAATTGAATAACTCCTGATAAAATGTTATCATTAACTTTATAGAGAATTAAGTTTATGCTGTTTCACCGCAACTTTACATACTGGATTGATAAAAGAAAATGGAAATACTATTTCCTGATGTTATCCCTTGAGTTAGAAAAATAGTTACTTTAGTTAATCGCCCAATTATTAATTCTTAATTATTAATTTTTAATTCTATCTCATGTCCCACTATTATAAACTCGGTTCCATTCCGCACAAGCGTCATACACAATTCCGCAAACCCGATGGCAGCCTGTATGCCGAACAACTTTTTTCCACTGAAGGTTTCAGTGATGATTATGCATTGCTCTACCATTGTCATCCGCCAACACAAATAATAAAAACAGAACCGCAAGTGGATGTTTCGCCAATTATTGCAGAAGAAAAAATGCTGCAGCACCGCAGCTTTGAAGCATTTAATATAAACCCGGCAAAAGATTTTTTACAAAGCCGTATTCCTGTTTTGGTAAACAGCGATTGTCATATTGTGCTGGCAGCGCCGCAGCAAAGCATGTTTAATTATTTTTATAAAAACACCGATGCCGATGAAATGATATTTGTGCATGAAGGCAGCGGCACGGTGCATACGCAGTATGGTGAACTGCCATTCAGTTATGGCGATTATATTATTTTACCAAGGGGCACAATTTACCAGATGGAATTCAAAGATGAAAAAAACCGTTTGTTTATTGTTGAATCATTTTCTCCATTACGCTTCCCCAAAAAGTATATGAGTAAGTTTGGCCAGTTGATGGAGCATTCACCGTATTGCGAACGGGATATGCGTCCGCCGCAGGATTTAAAAACCTTTGATGAAAAAGGTGATTACCTGATTAAGGCAAAGAAAAAAGGAATGTTGTATGGTTTGCATTACGGCACACATCCTTTTGACGTAGTGGGGTGGGATGGATGCTGTTATCCGTATATTTTTTCCATTCATGATTTTGAACCTATCACCGGCCGTGTGCACCAGCCGCCGCCCGTACACCAGACTTTTGAAACCAATGCTTTTGTTGTTTGCTCTTTTGTGCCGCGGTTATTCGATTATCATCCCAATGCAATTCCTGCGCCATACAATCATAGCAATATTGACAGCGATGAAGTGATTTATTATGTGGATGGAGAATTTATGAGCCGCAAAAATGTAACAAAAGGAATGATCACCCTGCATCCCGCCGGCATCCCGCATGGACCGCACCCGGGTGCTGTTGAAAAAAGTATTGGAGCAAAAGAAACAAAAGAACTTGCCGTAATGGTAGATACATTTCGTCCGTTGATGCTTACTAAGCAGGCTCTTGATATTGAGAACAGGGATTATGTGATGAGTTGGGCAGAGTAGAAGATGATTTAAGATTGAATATTGTTGATTTAATATTTGGTTGCCGGCATTTGTGCACTAATTGGGCTTTTGTTGCGACGCTCCGTTCAACTACAGCACTACTAGTTGGCTAAAATCATAATTTAAGAAATAACATGTTATTTTCGATGTGATTAATTAAAACTTTTATCGGGGTAATTTTTTTTAAATTCGTAATTAAAATCATAAAGTGAATCTTACATCAATTGAAATATGTGCTGGTGCGGGTGGGCAAGCTCTTGGACTTGAGCAGGCAGGTTTTGAACATCTTGCTTTAGTCGAAATAGAGGCAATAGCATGTGAAACTATTCGGTTAAACAGGCCTGATTGGAATATCATTAACAGTGATGTAAAAGATTTTACAGCTAAACAATTTAAAGGTCTTGATTTATTTGCAGGGGGAGTTCCGTGTCCACCTTTTTCAGTAGCCGGAAAGCAACTTGGTCACATGGACGAAAGAGATTTATTTCCAGAAGCGCTTCGGTTAATAAATGAATGTGAGCCCAAAGCAGTAATGCTTGAAAACGTTCGTGGCTTATTAGATGTTAAATTTAAATTGTACAGGAAAAAAATCGTTAATGCTTTGTACGAAATAGGATATAAGTGTGATTGGCGATTAATAAATTCTTCAGATTATGGTGTTTCGCAATTAAGACCGAGAGCAATTCTGGTAGCGTTAAAGGGAAAGTATTTTGATTATTTTAAATGGCCTGAAAAATATAGCGAACCGCCGTTAACAGTCGGGGAGCTTTTGTATGAAGAAATGAGTTCTCAAGGATGGGGAAATGCTTATAATTGGAAACTGCTTGCTAATAATATTGCTCCTACAATTGTGGGAGGCTCTAAAAAACATGGTGGTGCAGATCTTGGACCTACAAGAGCAAAACAATCATGGGCATTACTTGGTGTTGATGGAAAAGGTATCGCAGATTCTGCTCCGGTTAATGGTTCAGAAACTATACCTAGATTAACATTGAAAATGGCTGCACTAATCCAGGGGTTTCCAAAAGATTGGCAGTTTGCCGGTAAAAAAACACCAGCATATAGACAAATTGGAAATGCCTTTCCACCACCTGTTGCCAACGCAATTGGATTATCAATTAAAAAAGCATTACTGAAATATGAAGAAGAGCGACCCAAAAGGAAAAGGATCGAGAACTAAATTGCGTGATTTTTTTGTTGTAAACGCTGGTAAAGTTTTAAACTCTGAAACTTTAAGGCAGGTTGCAGGAGTAAGTGAATGGGCTCGTCGTGTTAGAGAATTACGTAATGAGGAAGGAATGAATATCGTGACACATAATGATAGAAGTGAATTAAAGCCCGGTGAGTATTTGTTGATTGACTTGAAACTTTTACCTGCATTTGAAAGAGGAATTTCAAAAGAAGTCAGAGCTTTTGTTCTAGATAGAAATGGGTTCACTTGCCAAATGTGTGGAGCTGCTGCTGGTGAGCCACATCCTTATGACGAAGGACGTAAAACTAGGCTTCATATTGGACATATCATAGACAAAACAATGGGAGGCGATGATGAACCCTCTAATCTAAGGGCAATATGCTCTGTTTGTAATGAAGGCGCTTCTAACTTGACATTAAACAGACCACAAGCAATAAAGCTTCTTGCTCAAATAAGGAGGGCCCCTACATCAGACCAGCTTGATGTACTGAAATGGATAATAGAAAAATTTACTAAGCAATCTGAAGAGATTTTAAAGAAGAAAAGAAAATAGTCTCTTGTTTTAACCTTTTTTATTGGAGTGTTATTTGTTATGTTCTAATATAACTGAAGCTGTAGACGGTCTCATTAATTCATTTAATGCGAAAGATTCGATTTCCGGAATTTTTTCCATCTCGGACTTTTCCAATCTTTCCCTGATATAACTTTAATGTCTCCGGAACTATCCGGTTTTTCATATACCATTTAATACTTTAAATCTCATGGCAAAAAAAATTATTACCGTATTTGGCGCCACCGGCGCACAGGGTGGAGGATTGGTTCGTGCTATCTGCAACGATTCAAATTCTGAATTTACTGCCCGTGCAGTAACAAGAGACCCCAATTCCGATAAAGCAAAAGAACTGGCTAAGCTCGGAGCAGAAGTTGTGTATGGCGATCTCAGTGATTCAGCATCTGTACATAAAGCATTGAAAGGAGCTTACGGTGCATTCTTCGTTACTTTCTTCTGGGCGCATTTTTCTCCGGAGCAGGAAAAAGCAGAGGCTGCTGTTTTTGCAAAAGCTGCAAAAGAAGAAGGTTTAAAGCATGCTATCTGGTCCACACTGGAAGATACCCGTGAACTGGTACCGCTGCATGATGATCGTATGCCAACACTCAGGGAAAATTATAAGGTTCCGCATTTTGATGCTAAGGGAGAATCAAATAAATTTTTTAAAGAAGCAGGAGTGCCAACTACTTTTTTCCATGTTTCTTTTTACTGGGACAATTTTATTTATTTCGGTGCAGGCCCTAAAAGAGGACAGGATGGTAAACTTGCACTCACCTTACCAATCGGTGATGCAAAAATGGCCGGAATAGCTACTGATGATATTGGTAAATGTGCTTATGGAGTTTTTAAAAATCCCGGCGCACATATCAACGAAGATGTTGGAATCGCTGGCGAACATTTAACTGGCCAGCAAATGGCAGATGCATTAAGCAAGGCATTGGGTGAACCTGTTATTTATAATAAAATATCTGCTGACGTTTACCGCAGTTTTGGTTTTCCCGGCGCTGATGATCTCGGCAATATGTTCCAGATATACGATGAGTTTGAAGAAAAGCTGAATGATTTGCGTGATGTAAAAGAATCGAACGAATTAAACCCTGAGCTGATGAATTTTGAACAATGGCTTTCACGAAATGCGAAAAAAATTCCGCTTGATTAAATTGTTTAATAAAAAAAGAAGTTGAGGAAAATCTTTTTCCGGGTTGTCAATCTTTTTTATATTCGGACAACGAAAAACTTGTATTATGGTAAAATTAGGTCATCTTCAATCCGGCGATATTGTAATGGTTAGTGATGATGGTTTGTTAAGAGAAGGCACAGTTGTTCATACTAACCGTGAAGAAAACATGGCATTAATAGATAATGGCA
>JANOJO010000093.1:0-12694 GCA_031418795.1 Bacteroidota bacterium
CAAAAGGATATGCTATACTTGGATCTTATGCTGCGCTTGTATATACCATGCCCATGTTTGGCGGCATGATGGCTGATCGTTTTCTCGGATACCGCAGGGCGGTTATGTTTGGCGGCATCATGATGTCAATAGGGCATTTTGTACTTGCCATTCCGCAAGACTGGAGTTTTTTTTATGGTATGGCATTTATTATTTGCGGTAATGGATTTTTTAAACCTAATATTTCAAGCCTTGTCGGTACATTATATTCTAATAACGATCCAAGGAAAGACAGCGCCTTTTCTCTTTTCTATATGGGAATAAATATTGGTGCTGCGCTGGGCGGCCTGCTTTGCGGCTATGTGGGTCAGCGTATCAACTGGCATTATGGCTTTGGCCTTGCCGGTATATTTATGGTAATAGGCCTTGTTGTTTTTTATCTCGGGAAAAAATCACTTGGTGAAAAGGGATTGCCCCCGGATTTGAATCTGCTGAAGAAACCATTTTTTGGGTTTATAAAAACAGAATGGGTGATTTATGCCAGTGCTTTATTGCTTATTCCGGTAATAGTCCTTTTGTTTAATTCGTATCATATCATGGACTATATCATGTTTGGCCTGGGTGGTGCAGCTATTATTTATGTAATTTTTATTTCCTTTAAACTTGAAGCCGTTTCAAGAAACAAACTTTTTGCTGCACTGGTGATGATTATTTTTTCTGCTGCCTTCTGGGCTTTTTATGAACAAAATTCAGGCTCATTGAATTTGTTTGCCATGAGAAATGTGGATATGAATTTGCTGGGGTACGATCTGCCGCCATTATCCGTAAATAATTTTTTGCCACCAGCCTGGGTTATTGTTCTTACTTTTTTATTTGCATGGCTCTGGCCCTGGTTGAATAAAAAAGGAAAAGAACCTTCCACACCCATGAAATTTTCATTCTCATTCCTGCTTATGGGAATTGGATTTTATATTTTTTACCTGGCATGTAAAATAAGTGCCGGCCATGGATTGATACCGTTATGGACATTTGTAGCAGGTTACTTGTTTATTATTGCAGGTGAATTATGCCTTTCTCCAATTGGTTTATCCATGATTACAAAACTATCGCCGGTAAAAGTGGTAGCTATGATGATGGGTATCTGGTTTTTTGCCAGTGCTATTGGAGAATTTCTTGCCGGAAAGATTGGTTCATTGATGAGTGTGCCTGCCGGGGTACAAAATGATGCAATAGCTTCCATGCCTTATTATGCAGATATTTTAAATAAAATAGCTATCGGTTCTATTGCAGTGGGGTTGTTGCTCTGGCTCACTGTTCCATTATTAAAAAAATGGATGAAAGACATTCATTGAAAAAGCTCTCGATAAAAAACTGACTAATTTAATTGCGATTTTATTTGATCGTATTCATTTATTGTATCTAAAGAATCAATATTTTGCCATCATTTTGCTGAATATAAAATTGTTTTATGCAATATGGCTGATCTTTGCATCTAACCTGACAAAATACCAGCTTTATGTTTAGAAAAATCATACTGCTTGCCTCTTTTCAATTATTATTTGTGATTCTTCTGGCACAGATTCCTTCGCTAAAAATTTCAGGAGGTACGGATAGCAGTATTTCACTTTATAAATTAAAAATAAATGTAACAGTTGCGGGCAATTTAGCCAGTACCCGCATGGAAATGACTTTTCATAACAGCAGCACCCGAATACTTGAAGGAACTCTTACTTTTCCTCTTCCAGAAGGAGTTACTATTTCAGGTTATGCATTGGATATAAATGGAAAGATGAGAGATGCAGTACCGGTAGAAAAAGAAAAAGCAACACAGGTATTTGAAAGCATAGAACGAAGAAAAGTTGATCCCGGTTTATTGGAAAAAGTAGAAGGCAATAATTTCCGTACACGTATTTATCCATTACCTGCTGGCGGCAGTCGTACCGTTCATATCAGTTACGATGAAACTTTACAAATAGGGACATCAAACGCATTCAGGTACAGCCTTCCATTGATTTACGCAAAAGCAATACCTGATTTTCAACTTGCCATAAATGTGATCCAACCCACTATTTCCCCTATTGTAGAAGAGCAGCCCGGCGATATAATATTTAAAGAATGGAATAAAAACTATTCAGCCAAGATTGAAAAGAAATATTTTATCCCTTCCGGCTTTTTAAAATTTTCTATTCCTCAGAATCAGCAAACACCAGATGTGATCATGCAGAAAGTAAAGGATGATTATTACTTTATGGCAAATATGATGATATATCAACCAGCACGAAAAAGAAGTTTAGGGAAAACAGTTGGCCTTATTTGGGATGTCTCACTCAGCGGACTAAAGAGAAATATTGCAGCTGAAATTGAATTGCTGAGCAACTACTTTAAAGAAAATACAAATTGCACTGTTGAATTAGCCACCCTCAGCATTCGCTTTGAAAAAAGAGGTAACTTTTCCGTAAGCAATGGAGATTGGAGCAGCTTAAAGAAAACAATTGAAAATATAAAATATGATGGTGCTACTAATTTATCTGCAATTAATCTGCCAGCCATTCAATCTTCAGAATATTTGCTTTTCAGTGATGGGCTGTCCACTTTTGGAAACAGTAGTTTCTCCTTAAATAATAAACCTGTATTTACAATAAGTTCTTCGGTGCAATCTGACTATGGTACTTTGCAACTAATAGCGCAGAGCAGCGGCGCACAATTCATCAACTTAACTGCTCTATCTTCATCTGATGCATTAAAAGGTTTGACAGAAGAAGCTTTTAAGTTTATTGGTTTAAAAAACAAAAACACTGTTTCCGAAAACTACCCATCCCAACGGTCAACTATTCAGAATGGTAATTTTTCAATTACCGGCATATCTGCTCTCGCTGAACAAAACATAACTCTGCAATTTGGTTATAGCAATACTGTAATGCTGGAAAAGTCAATTAAATTAAGCTACAGTAAGCAACAAACTACACTTGTTAATCTTCAACGCTTCTGGGCACAACAAAAAATTATAGAACTGGATTTGCAGTTCGAAAAATATAAAGACGAGATTTCTTCGTTGGGCAGACAGCATTCAATTGTTACCAGAAATACTTCATTGATGGTATTAGAAACTGTGGAAGACTATGTACGCTACAAAATAGAACCTCCAGCAGAATTAAGAAAGGAGTATTATGCAATCTTAAAAGAAAAAAGAAATAGTGGGTTGGAAGAAACATGGGATAATTATGATATACTTTCTTCCATTAAGAATTTATTTAATTGGTGGAATCCCGTTGTAAAGAAGCTTGCCCCTACAAAATTTACGCCACCGAGAATAGTTGCAGATTCTGCTGTAAGCACGGTGAATAATGCTGGAATCCCTGGTTCGTTATCAACAATAGTTGTGAAAGATGAAGAACCTAAAAATGAAGAAGAACAACTTCAAAAAAGATCCCTTTCTTATAGCACTGTAACTATTAGGGGGGCAGCAACAGTTAACAATCAACTTTCAGGCAGAGTGGCTGGTGTTAATATAACTACCAATAATTTGCAGGAAGTAGTGGTTGTCGGTTATTCAGCTAAAAATATAACTGTGAGCCCGTCAATAGTTATTTCCAACTGGACTCCTGAAAGACCTTATTTAATTGCTATAGAAAAAGAGGAACCGGCAAACTATTATACTAAATACATAGAACTCAGAAATGACTACTTAGCTACTCCTACTTTTTATTTTGACATTGCCGGATTTTTCTTTCGGAAAAAGGACAGCACAAACGCTTTAAATGTATTGAGCAATATTGCAGAACTCAATATCGAAGACCACGAACTTTTTGTAATGCTTGGATTTAAATTAAAAGAAGTAAAAGACTATGCTAATGCTTTATTCATTTTCAAAAAAGTTTTAGATTGGCGGCCTCATGAACCACAAAGCTATCGTCATTATGCTTTGTCGTTGGCAGATGCTGGCAAGTGGCAACAGGCTGCTGATACGTTATACGCAGGATTGATAAAAAAATATCCCGAAGATTTAATTGACAACTACGATGGCATACAAGATTTAATGATCATGGAACTAAATAATCTTTTGGCTAAGCATAAAGGAAAAATTAAAACTGGCTTGTACAATAAAAAAATCATTGTAAACATGCCGGTTGACATCCGTGTAGTTTTAAACTGGAACCGTAATGAAACAGATATTGATCTATGGGTAACAGATCCGAAAGGTGAAAAATGTTTTTATGGAAATAGTCAAACAATAAATGGTGCATTAATCTCCAGCGATATGACAGAAGGCTATGGCCCAGAACAATTAATGGTTCGAAAAGCATTGAAAGGAAAATACAAAATAGAAGTTCACTATTATGGCGATAACCAGGTAAAGCTGACAGGCCCTTCTACAATTATGGTTGAAATTTTTACTCGGTATAATTCAGGAAAAGAAGAAAGAAAAATAATAACCATGCAAATGGAAAAAGAGGAAGAAAGCGAAGGAGTATTTGTAGGAGAATTCAGTTTTGAATAACTAAATGGTTTTAAATAAAATTAAGATAACTGTATTCATTTTTCAATATCGCCGCTTCATCAGCGCCAAGCCAGTTTTTCAAAATAGTAGCATATACATTTTTAAAATCAATCTTGTATTTCAGATCCCCTTCTTCCAAATCTGCTAAATCCGACATGGCATTGATGATTCCTTTTTGTTTTAATCCGCCACCAATAAGAAACATATTGTTGGCCGTGCCATGATCTGTACCGCCACTTGCATTCTGTGATACCCTTCTTCCAAATTCAGAAAAAGTCATCAGCATCACATCATTAAATCTTCCGTTTGTTTTCAGGTCTTTTACAAAAGTTTTAACCGCATCATTCATTTGGGTAAAAAGATTCTGCTGCTGCATCTGCTGGTTGATATGTGTATCAAAACTTCCAAGCGAAACATAATACACTTTGGTATTGATGTCAGAAAATATAAGTGAGGCAATTGTTTTCATGCTTTGCCCAAGATCCGTTTTTGGATAATCAGCAGTGGAAGGATGTAATTTGCTTTTTTCAAAAATATAATCGGCAGAAGAAATAGTTTCAGCCATTGTTTTGTATAAATAATCCACCGGTTGCTCGCCGGGTTCGTCTTTATGATTCTGCATTACTTCTTTGAAGAACCGCTGGTTGGCCGTACCAAATAACCGTTTTGGATCTTTCATTGCAATTGCTTTGGCTTCTTCACCTTTCATTGCAAGACTTAACATATCATCAAGCTCCAGTGCATAAGTTGGTTTATCACATCCTTTGCATTGAGCATCGAGATAGCGGCCCAGCCATCCGGTAGTCCAGTAATCTTTACTGTCGCTGGCTGTGTGCCAGATATCCATACTGCGAAAATGCGAACGATCAGGATTGGGATAACCTACATTATTTAAAATACCGAGACTGCCATCATCATATAATTCTTTTAACCCGGTTAATGCAGGATGTAAACCAACTTCATCAGTCAGCGATAATACTTTTGATTTTTCAATACCCAGCCTCGGTCTAGATTTATAATAAATATCATTCCGGTAAGGTATCACTGTATTCAATCCATCATTGCCACCACTCAGTTGCAGTATCACGAATACTTTATTTCCCTGCGGTACCATATTTCTTCCTTCAAATGCTTTCAGGAATTTTGGCACCATCAACGATGCGGTGGCGAGTGAACCGACTTGTAAAAATTCTTTTCTCTTTATAACCATAATAAAATCCTCTCCAAATCCCGATTTATCGGGACAAGCTCTCCCCGAAGGGGAGGCTTACCACTCACAGCCCTAAAAGTTGCAAATGGTTTTATTTATATAAAATTGTTTGCTTTTGAAAAAGTTAATGAATGATTCTTCAATCACTCATCTTCATAATTAAAGAACTAAATAAAAAATAAGAAAGCTCCTAACTAAGTTCCCCCTTCGGGGGACAGGGGGCTAACACAATTGATACTCCGGTGTACTCATCAATTGCAATGTTGCCGACCTTATAAAACTTTCACGGCTACCAGCATCAGCATGATTTTTTATCAGTTCATTACTCACTGCAGTTTTAGTCTGCAATAAATTTTTTGCAATTGCATCCACCAATTGTTCTTTCTGTATTTTTTCAAAATTGTTTATATACTCTTTCCAGTCAATAGTTGCTTTAATAATAGAACGTTTGCCATAGCCCATCTGCTTGCCGCCTTCTTCCATCGTCTTTCTTCCCATCATCTGGTCATCATCATCTTTTGCTTTTACATTCAGTTCGTCAGCATCATTAATCAATTGCGGAATTCTCATGCGCAGCATCAGGCTGCTGCTGTCAATCCATGCTTTTCCTCCCGGCCATCCGGCCACATTGGGTGGATAGAAAAGCATTTGTCCCAATGCTCTTTGTAAAAAAGTAAAGGCTTCTTCGTTTTCTAATTGCATCGGCAACATTCGCTGCATACCGGCAATTAATTCAATGGGAGATTTTATTTTACTGCCAATGTTTTTTTCATCATAAAACCAATCGCTGATAAAAATATCTTCCATTAGTTTGCCAATATCATAATTGCTTTTGTAAAAACGATCAGCCAGCCAATCCACTTTTTCATTGTCCAATATATCATTTACAAAAAATCTGTATGTTTTTTGAGTAATAAATTTTGCAGTTTGTTTTTGTGATAATAAAATATCCAGCACATCACCACCATCATAGTTTCCAGTATGAGCTAAAATTGTTTTGCTGCCATAATCATGCTGCCCGCGGCGGAAAATAAATTCTCCTTTTAACCCTGCACTCCAGCCTGTGAAGGCACGGGCGGCTTCTTTAATATCGTTTTCAGAATAATTGCCACGGCCAAGTGTAAAGAGTTCCATCACTTCTCTTGCAAAGTTTTCATTGGGATGATCTTTCCGGTTTTGTTGGTTGTTTAAAAAATTGAGTATGGCCGCTGTCCTGGAAACTTCATGCAGCATGTCGCGGAAACTTCCCAATGCATTGCGGCGGATTACATCAAGCAAACCCTGCTGAAAAAAAACATTCAGGTTACGGCAGGCAAAATGCCCATGCCAGAAGAAAGCAAGTTTTTCCCTGAGCTGCATATCCGTATTTACAAAAACCTTCAGCCAGTTAAGATTGAGGCTTCTTACTCCTTCCCGCTGTTTTTGCTGCACTTTTTTTCTTTCGTCTTCTGTCATTTCCTTTCTTCTTTCCTGCCTGCCCACTTCTTCGATGCCGACAAAAAGTCCTTTCAGAAAATCATCAGCCACATCAATATACTCCGGCTTTTTATCAGATGCTTTTTGTAATGCTTTATATAAATGAAGGGGGTTGGCTTTTGAAAGATCAGGTAATTGCTCAACAGAAGGACCAAAACCAGCTCTCCACATCAGGTGCTGATTTTTTAATTGATTGGTCGGCGGCATTAAAAAAATTTTGTTTGTGACAGGAACCTGGGAACAAAGTTTAAACCAGATATAAAACTACTGTAATTATAAACGTTAAAGAACTCCTGTTATTTTCTACATTTGAGTACTGAAAAGTTATGAAGATTAGAGCACTTAAATACCTGCTTCCATTTATTCTTTATATTGGAGCCATTCGTTCGTTTCATACACAGGGCATCCAGGTGTGGTTCCCATTATTTTTTGCATGGATTATGATTCCGCTTGTTGAGCTTTTTATTAAACCACAAAAAAAGAATTTGGGAACTGCGGAAGAAGAACTTACAAAGTCAGATAAACTTTATGACATCATTCTTTACCTTATTGTACCGCTTCAGTTTGTTGCTCTTTATTTTTTTCTGCAAAATATAAATGATCCTGCATTGAAATGGGTTGATATTGCTGGCCGTATCTGGGTGATGGGCCTGATGTGCGGAGTGTTTGGAATAAATGCGGGACATGAACTGGGACACCGTGTAAATGTTTTTGAACAAACACTGGCAAAGATGCTGTTGCTTACTTCACTATACATGCACTTTTTTATAGAGCACAACAAAGGGCATCATAAAAAAGTGGCAACTCCTGAAGACCCCAGTAGTGCGAGGCTGGGTGAATGGGTTTATGTTTTTCATTTTCGTTCTGTTATTTTCAGTTACCTGAGTGCATGGCATATTGCAAACAATGATGTAAAGAAAAAAAGTAAAGCGGTTTTTTCTATCTATAATGAAATGATTCAGTTTCATTTTATACAGCTCGCATTTGTTGCGCTTTTATTTTTTGTGTTTGGCTTATTTCCTGCTCTTTATTTTGTTGCGGCAGCAATTATTGGCATTCTACTGTTAGAAACGGTGAACTATATTGAACATTACGGCTTGCAAAGAAAATCTACGGGTGATGGGAAATATGAAAGAGCCATGCCTGCACATAGCTGGAACAGCAATCATGTAATTGGAAGATTATTTTTATTTGAACTCAGTCGTCATAGCGATCATCATTATTTAGCAAGTCGTAAATACCAGGTGTTGCGCCATCATAATGACTCTCCGCAAATGCCCACGGGCTACCCGGGTATGATGATGTTATCTTTATTGCCCCCGGTTTGGTTTTGGGTGATGAATGGGAGGATAAAAAAATTAAGCAGTGACTAAACTAGTTAAAGTTTTACTATTCCAATCATTCATGAAACAACTGCTTTTTTTATTATTATTTACCATTTCATATTACTGTGCGAACTCCAGTGAAATAGATTCTGTAAATCCCGATGATTCACTTGAAATTATGAAATGGACAAAGGAAGATTTTATTAAAGAGTTAGGCTTTAACGATACTGCTAATGCTTTAATCAATCTTTTCTTTGCAAAAAACAGGAATGGAAAATATCAAACAATTTTTGGTGGTGTATTTCTTATTGGAGGAGTCGCAGCAATAGCCACACCATTTGAACGTGCTAATGATGCAAAAAGTTTTTTAGAATTCGTAAGACCAGTATCAGAACCAGGTGCGATAATAATAGGAAGTATTTTTACAACATCAGGAATTATCAAACTACAGAAATATACATTTAGAAAATTATTTCTTTTCCTTACGAATTATAAAAATGGTATTGCATTGCCAGAGAAATATAAAAGAAAGTTGAAAGAAAAATATTTTCCCCGTCGTTTTACAATTACTCCCCGGTTTTAAATTTCAAATAATATTAATTTGTTTTTTTGTCCAGCAGCAGCCTGAATCCAAAATAGAGATTGGTTGAGAAATTGTTCAGGCTGCTTGACATATAAATCTGACTTGACTTTAAAACATCACTGTTGGATGGATTGGTTGAAATATTTTTATTTACCTGGTAGCCTATACTTGCTACTTCTCTTAATCCTGTTTCAAGGTGCAATTTTTTTGAAACTTTTAAAGAAAGTCCCGGGGAGGCATTCACGCCGATTGTAGTTTGTTTGTACTCACTTACAGAGCCTGTGTTTTCATAACTGTTTTTATAATAACCAGCTCCTGCATTCCCTTGTATAAAACCATAAAAATTATTTTTAATAACTGCGTACCTGCGGATAAAATAGCCAAATCCGAAGTTGCTGGTTTTTGATTTACCCGGATTTGCAGTATTCTCAATACTTGTAAATCCTATTTGTAAATAGCCGCCCTGTACTAAATTATTTTTTGTAGCTACCCCAATTAAAGGAGAAAACAAAAAGCCATTGCTTTTATATTCTGTGCCCGATACTATCTCCTGTTTTTGAGTATACGCTGACAGATCTCCACCCAGCAGTAATGACCCTTTTGTTACCTGTGCGAAGGTGTTTGAACAAATGATAGTCGATAAACTAAAAAGTAAAATTGTCTTTTTCATAAGCGTTTATTTTTTTGCTAAAGTGAAATAGAAAAAGGAAACAGAAAAATATTATTGTCTCCTTTCACATAAGTTTATCCAAATAAAATGTGAAGTGAATTTCTATTCTGCAGTTTTAATTTTCAAAAACAAAGTCTTCAAAGCCTCATTCTCCTCCATCCCATTCTTATTAAACAATTCATTCTTTTTTATATAGTCAATTCTTTTTTCCAAATCAGGATGGCTGCTGATCCATTCGGCAGGTTGTTTGCCCGTTTGCTGTGTTTCTTTTTTTAGCAATTCAAAAAGGCGTACAAATCCATTGCAGTCAATTTTTCTTTCACTGAGAATTTTTAACCCGTTTGCATCTGCTTCTTTTTCCAAACCTCTTGAATAATTTAATCCTTTCAGGTTATCTGCATTCCGAATCATTGTATTTGCAATACCACCCACATCGCCAAAAATTACTGATAAAAAAATAGTTGAACCCAATTGCCTGAATAACGATCTGGTAGTATGTTTTTCATTTACATGAGTAAACTCATGCGATAATAATGCTGCAAGATCTTCATAACCGTTCATACCCGCCAGTATCTTATCATACACCACCATATTTCCTCCTGGCATGGCAAAAGCATTAGCGATATTTTCTTTGACTACAGTGATGCGGATATTATATTTTGTAGAAATATTCAGCTCCCTGAAAAACTCATTGATGTACGCAGTTTTTTGTTCGTCAATTTTAAACCCTGTTTTCAAAGCGTCATACAAAGCATCGCCCAATTGCTCTTCATAAGAAACAGCAACTTTTTTTGCCAACCGTTCTGCAAGGAACGGTACTAGCCAGAAATACGCAGCAATCAGAACAGCAAAGAATACAACCAGCACTTTTATCATGCCCATCGCATTTTTATTGAGCATCCTGCTAAGCCATGATTTTTCTCTTTCTTTAAAAATATGATCAAGCTTTTCTGCAAATTCCTTTGTTTCCACTTCAATTGTCTGTACCGGGTAGCTGCCACATCGAACTATGGTTTGCCCCCTTTTCCAGAAATCATCCCGGATGATTTGATCATAAGGCCAATAAACAATCCTTGGATTTCCATGTTCATCCCTCATGCCAATGCTGATTTTATCTTTCATTAAAAGAATTGTTGCCTGCTGTTCCTCACCGTTTTGTAAATAATATTTCCCGTTATATGCATCCATAATTTTAAGATAGATGGTAAAGTTACGTGCAGTTGTAATTATATTTTGTATAAAAAAATGTCCTGATGAACTCTATTCCTTCAGGAAAAAAAATATCTTTACATTCTTAATTTTTCCCTACACAAAACAATAAATTTTTATTATGAAAAAACAGCTTGCCCTGGTGTTTGCAGCAATATTGATTTTTGCATCCTGCCAAAAATCCGTTACAAAAGAAGAGACTGAAGAAATATCAACGGTAGTTTCTGAAATACGCCGTTGTGCTTCTGACGAAGTATTACAGGCACAATTAGCAGCAGACCCCGGTCTTCGTCAAAGAATGGACGAGATAGAAACATTTACACAACGGTATATTAATAACCTGGAATCTGCCCGTATGCTTCCAAATGGTGATATAGAAATACCTGTAGTATTTAATGTCCTTTACAAAACAAATGCACAAAACGTTTCTTTAAGTCAGCTACAATCGCAAATTGATGTATTGAATGCAGATTTCGCTGCATCAAACAGCGATTATGGTAATGCCCCTGCAGAGTTTCAGGGTGTTCGATCAGGCGATATTAATGTAAGATTTGTACTTGATAATGTTGTTAGAGTAAAAACTAAAAAATCACAATGGGCTACTAATAATGCAATGAAGTTTAGTTCCCAGGGAGGAATTGATGCCACCGACCCAACAACAAAACTCAACATCTGGGTTTGTAATATGGGTGGTGGAATTTTAGGTTATGCTCAATTTCCCGGAGGTAATTCAGCTACTGACGGAGTGGTGCTTGATGATAATGCAACGGGTGATGAAGGTTCGGCAGCAGCACCCTATGGTTTAGGCAGAACTGCCACTCATGAATTAGGACATTGGCTTAATCTCCGTCATATTTGGGGTGATGCTACCTGTGGTAATGATTTAGTTGGTGATACTCCTGTTCATACATCATATAATGGCGGCTGCCCTGCCTATCCAAAAAACAGTTCCTGTGGCGGCACTATTCATGCTATGATGACGATGAATTATATGGATTATACTTATGATGCTTGCATGTATATGTTTTCTGCAGGTCAAAAAGTGAGAATGCAGGCTACTTTTGCAAGTAGTGCAAGAAACAGTTTTGCTCAGCCTTGATAGAAATTTATTTTATATAAGAATGCCCTGGTAAATTAACCGGGGTATTTTTTTGAAACAATTGTTTTATCAGTTAATAATTGTTCCTCCAAAATAATTTGCAAGAACATCCGGCAGCATAATTCCATTTTCCGTTTGATTATTTTCCAAAAGGGATGCAACAATGCGTGGCAATGCAAGTGAACTCCCATTAAGTGAATGTGCCAACTGCATTTTACCATTACTGTCTTTAAAACGAATCTTCATCCGGTTGGTCTGAAAATTTTCAAAGTTGGAAACCGAACTTACTTCCAGCCATTTTTCCTGCGCGGCGCTGTATACTTCAAAGTCGTAAGTTAGTGCGGAAGCAAAACTCATATCACCTCCGCAGAGTGCAAGTATGCGGTAAGGCAGTTGTAATGATTGTAAAAGTTTTTCTACATGACTTACCATTTCTTCATGTACTGCATAACTTTTTTCAGGATGCACCAATTGTACTATTTCTACTTTATCAAACTGGTGTACACGGTTGAGGCCACGAACATCTTTTCCAAAACTTCCTGCTTCTCTTCTGAAGCACGGTGAGTATGCTGTCATTTTTATGGGCAGGCTTTCTTCTTTTACTATTTCATCGCGGTAAATATTGGTAACAGGAACTTCTGAAGT
>JANOJO010000094.1:0-1966 GCA_031418795.1 Bacteroidota bacterium
TGGAAAATATAAGACTTGACATCTATTCTCTATCTTTAATTTATGGAGTTGAATCAGGTACTTGCTCAAATTGATTCTCTGAAAAAAGAGGCAGAAACTCTTCTACCTGCTAAACCTGAATTTGAAAGAGCTTTTTGGGAAAAATTCAGATTGGAGTTTAATTATAACTCCAATCACATGGAAGGCAATACGCTTACGTATGGGCAAACAAAGTTATTGCTGTTGTTCGACAGAACTACCGGCGATAACAAGGGTAGGGAAATAGAGGAAATGAAAGCACATGATGTTGCATTAAAAATGATTATCGAAATCTCTTCGGATACTGAAAGCAGGTTAACTGAAAAACTTATACGGGAAATAAATGAACTCATTCTAGTGAGGCCTTTTTACAATGATGCTATGACACCAGAGGGAAAGCCAACAAAAAGACTAATTACACCCGGCGAATACAAAAAACACCCGAACTCTGTTTTATTACCGGATGGAAATATGTTTTATTATGCTTCACCGGAAGAAACTCCTGCGTTGATGGGAGATTTAATCGCATGGTATCACCAAAACAAAGACATAATCCATCCTGTTCGCTTAGCAGCTTTAATGCATTATAAACTGGTAAGAATTCATCCATTTGATGATAGCAATGGAAGAACTACAAGATTGGTGATGAATTTTATTTTAATGCAAAATGGTTATGCTCCGCTGGTAATTGAAAGTAAAAAGAAAGAGAATTATCTCACTGCATTGAATAAAGCTGATGTTGGAAATTTAGATGCATTTGAAGAATACATTGCTGGGGTTTCAGTTAGGTGGCAGGAAATATTTTTGAAGGCAATTCGAGGAGAGAAAGTTGAAGATCCGGAAGACTTTGAAAAAGAAGTTGAACTTTTTAAGAAACAAATTCAAACAAAAAACGATAAAAGAAATACATCCCCATATAATATTTTAGTAAATAGCTTTCTGCCTTTGATAGTAAAAGCGGAAGCAAGGTTATCCGTGATGGATGATTTCTTTCTTGCAAAAAATGTTTCGAAATTTACGATTGATGATTCAGGCACATATGAAATTGAAAAAGTGTTGAACAATTTCTCCAAAGAAATTCCCTTAAAAAACAAGTTTCTCTTTTCTTACCAACACATGGAGTTAAAAACAAAGTCTATCCTAAAAAACTATGTAAATGACATCGAATTGCGTTTCACGAACGATACTTACAAAATTTCACTTTACCCTTCCGGAAGAACTATTGAAAAAGTCAATCGTCATGTATTGTCGGGAAATGAAATTGATGAAATTGCTGATTTTATATCAAAAGAAGAATTTGGCTTTATAAAATCTAATTCTTAATAATCAGTGGAACGTACTGGGCTCGAACCAGTGACCCCTACTCTGTCAAAGTAGTGCTCTGAACCAACTGAGCTAACGTTCCTGCCCGGTAAAAATAAATAGTTCTGCACATAGTTGCCTGTCCTCATTCAACTTTCCTACATTTATTCGTTCAATTATTAAAATGAAAAAATACCATATAACGATCCATTTTGACTGGAGTGATGATTTTGCTGCATTAATTCCATCTCACCGTACCTATATTAATATGCTTATCAACAAAAACATTATTGATCATTATGTGGTGAGTATGGAAAGCCAGCGGGTATGGGTTACACTCAATGCAGAAACAAAAACTGATGTAGAAAAAATTTTGAAAAAATCTCCGCTTTATAAATACTGGACTTACGAAATAGATGAGTTGTTTGTGCTGGATGGACAACTGTACAGACTGCCTGCAGTACAGCCTAATTAATTGAAAATCCTCGCCGAAGCGGGGATTTTTGTGGGAGTTGACGGGGTCGAACCGCCGACCCTCTGCTTGTAAGGCAGATGCTCTAAACCAACTGAGCTAAACTCCCTTTTTGGGAGTGCAAATATAAGGGCATGAGTTAACGCGGCAAAAAACTTTTCTTTATATTTTAAA
>JANOJO010000095.1:0-2478 GCA_031418795.1 Bacteroidota bacterium
GTTAGAAAGAAAACCAACGTTTTATATTTGGCTTTGTAGACAGAGCCGATAGCTATCGGCTCCGCTCCGGGCAGAAAAAAATAAGGATGAGTCCAATAAAAATTATCTTGGGAAATAGCGATAGATTTCTTTCCGGTGCAAAATTCGTACTAACTCTGCGGTTTTGTTTTCGTAGTAAAAACCAAGCCGGTATTGTCCCATTCTTATCCGGTAGGCAGTTTTATAACCTGTTAATTTTTTGCAATTATCCAGTTGAGTAGGTTGACTGGCTTTTTCAATTTCATTAATAATAGAAGCCAGTTGATGTTTAAAGACAACTGGTAATTTGTCCGCATCTTTAGTAAAGGACTTGCGGATTTCTATATTCATTTACCTGATTTTAATTTACGAAGAAAGGATGCTTTTTCAGAAGGGTTGAGGAGTTTTGTTTTCCTGCCTTTTTCCATCGCTTTTAAAATAGCGGCATCTTCTTTTTCCTCTGTGTAAAAACCAATAGAAAGCCCTTTGAGTATTGTTTCCAATACTTTTTCTTCTTTTTTATTTCTGGGGTTTACAATGTAAGTCATGCAGTAAAATTAATTATTTTTTGCCATTATTCATTTGCTTTTTTCCGGGCCTGACGGATACTTCTCAGGAAAAAATTTCTCAATGTCTGTTATTTCATAAGCTGCGTACCGGCATAACATGAAGTTACAGATTTTGTTCTTTCGTTCATTATTGCCCGGAGCCGATAACTATCGGCACGGCATAACGTTTGACCGGGTGGGGCGTTAGAAAGGAACCCCCTTTTTTGTATTTGGCATTGGGCAAGACTGCGGGCAGAAAAAAGCTATTGTGGGTTCAGATAATTACTGAATTGCTGCAGAGTCATAACTTTTAGAGGTGGAAAATTCGTATTGACAAGGCTGGTGATGGACGAATCATTTGATATTAAAACATCAGCTTCAGATGCAATAAATGTGTCAACAAATTTATTATCATCCTCGTCTTTATTTATTAACCGCCAGTTGTAATGAACTGTTACATGCTGAAAATTATCACTTGATTCAAACAGACCTAATAAATTGCAGGAAACTGAAGTGTCCCAGAAAAGGGTAAAAATTTCTTCGTATTCAAGCAGCATTTCAGAACTTGCACATATAGTTATCCTGTTTTCTATGAATGCATCAAAGACATTCCGGTAAGGAGATTTTTTGCCAATACAACTTAGCAGGCAATTGGTGTCAATCACTACTTTCATCAGGCGCCGGGTGATTTGGCATCAGCAGAATTGTTTTTTAGCCAGCTTTCATAGATGGCAGCCGTATAACCATTTTCGGTTTCGGCTTTATCTATGGCAGTATCTAACTGACGGGCAAAGTAATAACGAAGCAGTGATTTTATTTCTGCCAATTGTTTTTCAGTGGCCATGTATTTCAGGCTCTTCAGCATTTCAAGCTGCAGGGCAGATAGCTTATTATCGGAAACTGAATGTGACATATCTTATAATTAATGGGTTGAAATTACAAATTTTTCCGGATGTATGAAAATACTACTGCCCATGCGGGAAAGAAGCTGCGTACCGGCATAACATGAAGTTACAGATTTTGGCCTCGTTCATCGTTGCACAGATTGTCCTTAAAATACCGCTTAATAATAAATAAAAGGTTGAATGGTTGTCCATCGTTTGCAACGATGGACTGAAAACATTCTTTTTTATAAAAATACTACATCAAGCAACCCGCATTTCTTTGTCAGCACATAATCTTTTGCGCTACTGTAAAGATAATCTTCCGGCTTCTCCACGATGCCAGCTTCCACTGCATTGTTATGTATGTAATTGGTCTTTTGAAAAATAAAGACCGGACTGTATAATTCCATCGGTTGGTTATCCTGCCGCCAGAACTGGTAGTTACTGTTACGGCTGTTCTTTTGTCCTTCCTTGCTGAATATTTCCAGCATCCACTCCCTTCTGCTTTCCTGTTTGTTGTTTTCAATGGCTTTGAGTAGTTGCTTGCTTGTAAATTTCTTAAAATCCCGGAGCACATCACTCAGGTTGCCTTCTTTTGTTGAAACAATCATATGAACATGATTACTCATGATGCACCAGCTATGCAGCAATAATCCTTTTTCTTTTTGGCAAAACCGGATACTGTCCAGCACTATATCCCTGTAATCTTTCCTGGTGAACACATCTACCCATTCTACCACGGCAAATGTTATAAAATGGACAGCCTGCTGGTTACGGATTTTGTAGCCACCCTCACTCATGATTTTTTGTTACTAAGATAGCAAACTGTTGTAATGCAGAAGTTTTACAGCCTTTTTAAGGCTGATGGTTAGTCACAGACTAACCATAACCATTCAAAATTTATTTATTTTTTGGAACACTACGGACAACGGGGGTTGAAATTACAAATTTTTCCGGATGTGTGAAAATGCTCCCGCCCATGCGGGAAAGAACTGCGTACCGGCATAACTTGAAGTTACAGATTTTGG
>JANOJO010000096.1:0-9466 GCA_031418795.1 Bacteroidota bacterium
ATAATTATTTACGCTGCATCATAATCTGTGGAATTAAAAACCTTCTGCATCTCATTACAAAAGTACAGCCATGACAAACAAAGAAATTTTACAAGCCGACATGCTTGACATTTTATTTGAGCACCGAAACAAAAATTACGGTGCTTATACACTGCGCAGAGATTATAATAACCGAATGGGGTTTGCACTCGGTATTGCACTATCTGTAGTCATGTTATTTGTTTTTTCTTCTTTTTTAAATAATAAAAATGGAGGAAACTCTTCTGCGACTAATTCAAAAGATTCTGTTGTAGTGACAACGATTGAAATTCCAAAAAAACCAGAAGTAAAGTCAGAAATTAAAACAGAAAACATTAGGACAATAAAAAGTGTAAACAATATTGTTATTGTACCAGACGATACACCAACCGATGTACCAATAGTTGAGGAAATTGAAACTTCAGTTGTAGGAACAGAAAATAAAGATGGGGATCCATTAAAAGACCCCAATGCAATTGTAACAACCGGCCCGGATAATTCCGGACTGAAGGAACCAGTAGTAACAAAACCTACTGAAGAATTTATTTATACATCAAGCCCCGCACATTTCCCGGGCGGTGTGGAATCCTGGTTAAATTTTCTTCGCAGGTATTTACAGTCACCCGACGATCTGGAAGCTGGCCAACGGGTAGAAGTACAGGTAAAGTTCTGGATAGATATTGACGGCAGTTTGTCCCGGTTTGAAATAGTAAAAAGCGGTGGCAGCAGTTTTGACAAAGAAGTGCTAAGGGTAATGAAGAAAATGCCCAAATGGGAGGCCGCTACTCAGAATAAAAACAAAGTGTCCGTATCCTTTACACAACCGGTAATTTTTGTAGGTGCGGAAGAATAAAATTTCAATATCTTGCTACCCTTTTGAAACGAATTATGGCTTGCTATGAACTTTGAAGAAAGACAAAAGAATTCCAGCTCCCGGCTTCGGTCTGTTTATGATTACACCATGGGTGTATTATGGACTGCAGTCGGGGTTTTCTTTTTGTTTCAAAAAAAATTAGGTTACGATCTTCAGCTTGATAAAACATTAACCACCATTTTCGGCGTATCAAGTTTATTTTATGGCATATTCAGAATTTACAGGGGCTTTAAAAAAAATTAATCAATTACAAAAGAACTATTCATGTTGCGGATAAGTGAAATATGGTTAAGAGGCTTGATAATTTTTACACTTGCAGGCTGCGGACCAGATCCAAATTATGTGGAGCCAGCCGATCGGTTTGATAAAGGCAGCATCAATATAAGTGCAGATGAATCATTTAAACCCGTAATAGATTCTCAGGTACAGGTATATGAAGCAAAATACCCCAATGTAAAACTGAAAGTACATTACAAACCCGAAGCAGAATGCTTAAAAGATCTGGCTGTTGATTCAGTAAGAATGATAATAGTAACCCGGCGATATACACCAGAAGAAAAACAATTCATGCTCGATTCATTGAAAGTTTCACCAGATCAATTGTCCCTTGCTTTTGATGCCATTGCAGTCATTGTTCATCCCGAAGCAGAAAATTCTCTTTTCACCATGAACCAGTTGAAAGAAATTTTGAATGGAAATTTTAAGAAAAATTTAATCCCTGTATTTGATGGCCTCAATGCAACCAGTACGCTCCGTTTTATCATCGATTCAGTGTTGCGGGGTGAACCATTAACCGGCAAAGCACTGGCAGCAAAAAGCAGCGAAGAAGTAATTAACTATGTTACCAATCATCCCGAAGCCGTTGGTTTTATTGGAGTAAGCTGGATAGGAGATAAAGATGATGCGCAGCAACAAAGTTTTTTAACAAAAGTAAAACTGGCCGAAATAGAAAGTGTTGATATGCCGGGTAAATACATTCAACCGGTACAGGCAAATATTTACAGTGGCAGATACCCGATGATTCGTGAATTGGTATATATATTGAAAGAGAATCACCGCAGCGGATTGGGTCATGGGTTTGTAAACTTCATGACTGGTGAAAAAGGGCAGTTAATTTTTCGCAGGGCATACCTGGTTCCATCGCACATGAAATTTAATGTACGGTCGGCTAATCTGCGTGAGTAATAAATGGCTATATTTATAATCACATAAAGTGTTTTTAAAATGAAGAAGAACTTACTTGCTGCCAACTTAGTAGCAGCGCTGATAACAATGAGTGCAAATGCACAAACCCTGCAAGAGGGTATTAACCACCTGTATGCCGATCGGTTTACAAGCGCTGTCAATACTTTCAAAAAAATTCTGGCAGTAAATCCCAATGTAATTGAGGCTACTTACTGGTTAGGCCAAGCCTATCTTGATATGGATGATAATGATGCTGCCCGCCAGCTATATGATAAAGCTTTGGTGGCAAATGGTAATGCACCCCTGTTGATGGTTGGTAAGGGTCATGTAAATCTTTTGGATAATAAATTAGCAGAAGCCCGCCAGTTGTTTGAAACTGCATTAACTGTAAGCCGTACAAAAAAAGGGGATGACCCGGTAATATTAAATGCTATTGGCAGAGCTAATGTGGATGCGAAGCCCGGCAACTTAGAATATGCAGTTGAAAAACTTACAGCAGCTTTGCTTCGTGACCCCAAGAATGCAGAAATTGCACTTAACCTTGGAAATGCTTATCGTAAAAAAGATCCGGGAGTTGGTGGGGGAAAGGCTTATGAAAATTATCAACTGGCATTGCAGTTAAATCCAAACTTTGTTTATCCATATATACGGCTTGCCAAATTATTTGAAACACAAAAGAACTGGGAATTTTATCTTGAAAATTTAAATAAGGCCATTGCAAAAGATCCAAATTTTAGTTTAGCCTATTATGAATTGTTTTACTATTATTTCTATAACGCTAAGTATGCCGAGGCTGAAAGTTTGTTTAAGAAATATGTGAATAGCAGACCAGGCGAAAGTGTAGTAGAGCATGATTATCTTAATTCACAATTATGTTGGGCAAATAAAGATTATGACTGTGCAATTCAAAAGGCAGAAAGTGTAAAAGCAGCAACAGCTCCAAAAGTGAAACCACGGGTTCTGAGACAACTTTCATATTCCTATCTGGGTAAAGGAGATTTTGTGAATGCCCAAAAAAATGTAGATGAATTTTTTGCAAAAGAAAAAGAAGGATTTGCTCCCGCTGATTATACCCTGAAAGCAGAAATATATGCAGGAGCCGGTGCACCTTGTGATCAACTGTATGGCTTGTTCCTTGATGGCGCAGCTACAGATTCTGTTCTGCAAACAAAAGTTGAGTACATGACTAAAGCGGCAGATTATTTTAAAACAAAGAATTGTAAAATACAGGAAGCCGATATGCGTTTGCTTGTTTTTAATACGAGAAAAAATCCTAACCCTGCAAGCCTTGTAAATATTGGAATTCTTTTTACTCAGTCTGGTGATTTGGCGAAGGCCGATAGTCTTTTCCAGGCATACAACATTGCTTTTCCTGATAGCATTTATGGCTATTCCTGGAGAGGAAGGGTAAATTATTCTTTGGATACTACCATGTTGGTAGAGCCTTTTATTTCTAACCTGCTTCAGAATTATGATAAGACTTTGACGATTGCTGCTACTGATAAAATCAGGTTCAGGTCACATGGAATAACAGCTTCCCGTACTTTGGCTGCATATTATCTCAACATCAGAGGCAGCCGGGACACCGCACTTACATTTGTTTACAGAGGATTGGATATTGACAGCACTGATGCTTCTTTGAAACAAATAAGAGATGTTCTGGAAAAATCTCCGGGAACCAAACCAGCAAATGCACCCAAATCTCAAGCTAGAATAAATAATAAACCTGCAACAGAAGGAATAAAACCTTCAACACAAAATTCACCGGCATATAAAAAATAGTTTAGGTTTTCTTCTATATAGCAAAGTCCTTCGTTCACAAAGCGGAGGATTTTTTTTGGTTAAGAGATCAAAAGTGAAAAAGAGGTAAGGAGAGAAAGCGAAAAACAAAAACTGAGGAGCATTTGTATAACACTTTTTCTCCTTCTATCCTTTGATCTCTTAGCTTATAAATATTGAGGTAAATTGATTGGGCTGACTTATTTTTGCATCAGATAAAAAGACAATGTTTCATTTACTTCAAACCGATCTCAAACAGGCTATAAATGATGTAAACAGTTCGGGCAGTTACCTGCCAGTGGGTATTCAAATGTTGATAGTGGTGGGTATGATTTTATTGCTTCTCGGAGTAACTCACTGGTTGGGTCCCAAAAGAAAAACTGCGGATAAGCTGGAGACTTTTACCAGCGGTATTCCATCGCATGGTGAAGCCCGGCAACCGATGGCAATTAAATATTTTCTTGTAGCCATTTTGTTTGTGTTGTTTGATGTGGAAGTAATTTTCTTTTATCCCTATGCTGTCAATTTTAATGCATTGGGTTGGGATGGATTTTGGTCTGTGATGATGTTTGTTGCTTTTTTTCTTTGTGGGTTTATCTACATCATAAAAAAAGGTGCGTTGAATTGGGAAGAGTAGGGTAATGAATAATTAAAAATTAATAATTAATAATTTCATGAAATTCAGCAAGCGATTAGTATTTTTTGCAGCAAGGATAATTATTAATTTTTAATTACTAATTCTTAATTAACTATGTCACGTCCTGTATCATATAATGTTCATACCAAGCCGCTGGAAAAAGATATTTCCATGGTGGATATGCCGGAAGGTTTTAAAGGCGAAGGTTTTTTTGCAACTAAGATGAATGATGTGGTGGGCCTGGCAAGAAAAAATTCAATATGGCCTTTACCCTTCGCTACTTCTTGTTGTGGTATAGAATTTATGGCAACCATGGGTTCGCATTACGATCTTGCCCGGTTTGGAAGTGAACGTGTAGGTTTTTCTCCACGCCAATGCGATTTATTAATGGTGATGGGTACCATTGCAAAAAAAATGGGACCAGTATTAAAGCAGGTTTATTTACAAATGGCCGAACCAAGGTGGGTAATTGCAGTAGGCGCCTGTGCAAGTAGTGGAGGAATATTTGATACCTATTCTGTATTGCAGGGAATAGATCAGGTAATACCAGTAGATGTTTATGTGCCCGGTTGCCCACCAAGA
This sequence comes from Bacteroidota bacterium, assembly GCA_031418795.1. GTDB lineage: Bacteria > Bacteroidota > Bacteroidia > Chitinophagales > Chitinophagaceae > VBAS01. The sequence continues at coordinate 5,076 of JANOJO010000096.1, forward strand.
CCAGAAGCCATACTCGATGGGTTTATGCGAATACAGGATTTGGTGGGTAAAGAAAGTTTGAGAAGAAGAACAGGAGAAAAATATAAATCATTATTGGAAAGCTATGGTATTCAGTAAAGGTTAAATTGTTAAATGGTTGTATTGTCATTCATAAAACAATTTAGCAATTAATCAATTTGGCAATGCTTACAAACGATATAGTAAAACAAAAACTGATTGCAAAATTTTATGAGCAGGTCTCAGGCTTTCAGGAGCCTTATGGCATGCTCACTTTTGAAGCACCAAAGGAAATGAACCTGAAGGTGCTTAATTTTTTATATGATGATGAAGAATTAAAATTTCGTTTTCTTACAGATTTGCAGGCCGTGCATTATCCTGATGAAAAAGGAAGAGAGCTTGCAGTCGTTTACCATTTGCATAACCTGGTTGATAATATCCGTATCCGTTTCAAAGTATTTACTGATATTAATACACCGGATGTTTATACTGCAACAGGTTTATTTTCATCAGCCAACTGGATGGAAAGAGAAACGTATGATTTTTTTGGCGTGATTTTTACCGGGCATCCAAACCTGAAAAGAATTTTGAATGTGGATGAAATGGATTATTTCCCCATGCGGAAAGAATTTCCATTGGAAGATCAAACAAGAATTGATAAGGATGATGAAATGTTTGGAAGATAGGCCCCCTAAATCTCCGCCGAAAGGCGGAGGACTTTAGAAGACCCTGCGTATTTGAAAAGTTCTTATTACCCCGAAGGGGTAGAATATTAACAGCTCTGGGTGAAACCCGGAGTGTAAAAATGGAAATTGTTTCGGAACCCCGAAGGGGTTCAATATTTATTCAAATAAAAACTGTTTGAATAAAATAATGAAGAGTTAAATGTGCTGAGTAGTGAACAAAAAATAAAAGTGTGCGACGTCACAAAAGTTGATAGTAGCAAAGAAATTGAAAAACACAAATCCAACTTCAAAATAAAAAAAAGTTGGAATCAATAAAAGAGATTAAAAGCCCCTTTAGGGGTTTGGGGTTTATGACTGAACACGAACACATAAGATTACCGGAAGGAAGTATTGAAAAGAATACAATTACTCTCAATCTGGGCCCTACGCACCCGGCTACACATGGTGTGTTTCAGAATATTTTAGAACTGGATGGTGAAAGAATTGTTTCTGCAGAACAAACCATTGGCTACATACATCGTGCATTTGAAAAATTAGCAGAACGAAGACCGTTATATCAAATTACCCCCCTTACTGATCGGCTTAACTATTGTTCATCTCCCATCAATAATATGGGCTGGCATATTACTTGTGAAAAATTGCTTGGTGTGCAAATACCAAAGAGGGTGGATTATCTCCGTGTTATTATTATGGAGCTTGCACGAATTTCGGATCACCTGATCTGCAATTCTATTGTAGGAGTTGATACAGGAGCTTATACCGGCTTTCTTTATGTAATGCAATACCGCGAATTGATTTATGAAATCTATGAAGAGATTTGCGGCTCACGCCTCACCACAAATATTGGCCGCATCGGCGGCTTCGAAAGAAATTTTAATGACATCGCATTTCAAAAACTTGAAAAATTTCTTAAAGAATATCCTGCAGTGCTGAAAGAGTTCATCAATTTATTTGAACGCAACAGAATATTTATGGATCGTACACAGAAGACCGGTGCCATCAGTGCCGACCGTGCATTGAATTATGGATTTACCGGTCCCAATCTCCGTGCTGCCGGAGTTGATTATGATGTAAGGGTGCATACGCCTTACAGCAGTTATGAAGATTTTCAATTCAATATTCCTGTAGGAACCACTGGTGACAATTTTGACCGATGGCAGGTACGTAATGAAGAAATGTGGGAATCACTCAGCATCATAGAACAGGCATACAGAAAAGTACAGGAATTCAAAGGTACAGATGCAGAAGTTTTTCATGCTGATACACCTGAATACTATTTGCCGGAAAAAGAAGATGTTTACACAAAGATGGAAGCATTGATTTACCACTTCAAAATTATCATGGGTGAAACAAAAATTCCTGTTGGAGAAATATATACTTGTGTGGAAGGTGCCAATGGCGAATTAGGATTTTATCTCGTAAGCGATGGAGGAAGAACACCGTACCGTTTGCATTTTCGCCGGCCATGTTTTATTTATTATCAGGCGTATGAAGAACTGACAAAAGGAGGCATGATGAGTGATGCAATTGTAACACTGAGCAGTTTGAATTTAATTGCAGGAGAAATGGATGGATAATGAAAAAGAAAAGAAAAATAAAAAGGGTTGTAAGGAAAGTTTCGTTTGCAGAAGCGGATGATGAAGATTTGATGTACTGGGCTAACCTTACAGTAAAAGAAAGAATGACTGAAGCGGCTGAATGGAATAAAAAAATTTGGCAGCATATTTTAAAAGATAAGTATCCCGAAAAAATTGAATTGACAGGAGGTAAAAAAAATAAATCAATAACCGACGAAGATGATTTTTAATAACGACTTTTTTGATTTTATAAAAATCCTGAATAAAAAGGAAGCTAAGTTTGTTTTGGTGGGCGGCCTTGCTGTTATAGTACATGGACACTTCAGGGGAACGAAAGACATGGATATTTTTTACGAAGGTTCTGAGGAAAATGGGAAAAAAATACTGGAAGGTATTAATGAGTTTGGGTTTAGTTATTTGAAACTGACTATGGATGATATATTAGATAAGAATGGTTATATCAAATTAGGTCACCAACCGGTACGGATAGATTTATTTTGTGATTTACCCGGAGTTTCATTTGAAGAAGTTTACAAAGATTCAATAGATTATGAAGAAGAAAATTTACAGATGAAGGTCATTCATGTAAATCACCTGATTGAAAATAAAACAAAAGTGGGAAGGCTGCAGGATTTGGATGATGTGAAAAAACTAAAGAAAATAATTGAGAAAAGAAAAAAATAATATGCAATTTTCAGACAAATCATTACAAGAAGTACAACGGATAATTGGTTTTTATCCCGATGGCAAACAAAAAAGTGCTGTGATTCCTGTATTGCATTTAGCCCAACAGGAATTTGGCGGCTGGCTGAGTGCAGATACGATGGACTATGTTGCTTCCTTATTACAGCTTGAACCAATTGAAGTATATGAAGTGGCTACATTTTATAGCATGTATAATCTGAAACCTGTTGGCAGGTATATGTTTGAAGTTTGCCACACGGGGCCCTGCATGTTGAATGGAAGCGAGGATATAATTAAATACATCTATGACAAATTGAGTATTAAACCAGGTGAAACAACAACGGATGGAATGTTCACTTTAAAAACGGTGGAATGTCTCGGCGCCTGTGGCTATGCCCCCATGATGCAGTTGGGAAAAAACTATCGTGAACATTTAACCAAAGAAAAAATAGATACAATTATTGAAGAGTGCAAAATGAGTTCAACAATTAATAATTAAAAATTAATAATGAATAAACTGAGTATTGGGTTTTTGTTTCTGGGATTGATAATTAATACAAATTCATTTGCGCAGTCGGATAGTGTGAGTTTGAAAGAAACAATGCAAAAACTGGACAATGCTCTTTTACAAAAAGATGAAGTTGTTTTAAAAACAGTTTTAAATAAAGAACTGAGTTATGGTCATTCAAATGGATGGATACAGAGCAAGAGTGATGTGCTGAGTGATTTTAAAACAGGCAAACTGGTTTATAATAAAATTGAGAACAATAGCTCTGCCATTCTTTCTATAAATAAGAAATGGGCAACAGTGAAAACGAATGTAAATGCGGAAGGAACTGTGAACAGTACAATATTTAAACTAACCCTGCATGTGATGCAGGTGTGGGTGAAAACAAAGAAAGGATGGCAGTTGGTGGCAAGACAGAGTGCAAAGCAGTAGCCCCCTGTCCCCCTAAAGGGGGAACATAGGTGGTAGAGTTCTATAAGAAATGAGAATTAAAAATTTCAGAATGTTATAAAACCCCCTTTAGGGGTTGGGGTATATGGGAAGAAAACTTTTATTAGACAAGGCTCACATTGAAAACATCAGGCTCTATGATGTGTACCGCCGTGAAGGTGGCTACCGCAGTGTAGAAAAAGCATTGAAGACAATGAGTCCTGAACAGGTAACGGATGAAGTAAAGAAAAGCGGACTTCGTGGCCGTGGTGGAGCAGGTTTTCCTACTGGTATGAAATGGGGGTTTTTAGCAAAGCCCGAAGGAGTGCCCCGCTATCTTGTAGTAAATGCTGATGAAAGTGAACCCGGAACTTTTAAAGACCGTTACCTGATGGAAAAAATTCCTCATCTTTTAATCGAAGGAATGATTACATCAAGTTTTGCGCTTGGTGCAAATACATCTTACATCTACATCCGCGGCGAATATTTTTATGTAGCAAGAATTTTAGA
>JANOJO010000097.1:0-2085 GCA_031418795.1 Bacteroidota bacterium
GTCCAGTGGATGATTGATCAGTAAGAATTCCACTACACCTTTCCTTGCTTCCAGCACTTCCGGACTGGTCATGCTTTCCACTACCATTCCATTCATTACATTGGTTCTGCAGGAAGCCATAAGTTTTGGCATGGGCCTGGGATCATCGGCAGAACCATGTGATACTTTTACCAAACAGGTACGGCATTTACCGCCACTATCCTTTAATGATGAATAATAGCACATGGCCGGCGGCACCACATCGCCTCCAATCATGCGTGCTGCCTGCAGCACAGTGATTCCCGGCTCCACTTCAATGGTGATGTTGTCAATCGTTACTTTAAATAGTCTTACTGAATCTTTTTTTACTTCGTCCGCCATATCATTAATTCTTTGCGTTCTTTGCGTATTCTCTGCGACCTCTGCGTTCCATTTTTAAATTCTGAGAAGCATAAGGGAACATCCAGAATTCATAAATTGTTTACAACTCTTTTAATCCCATCTTTCAGAAGTACAACATTAAAATTTATTAAAAGTCCTAATTTACAATTTGCAAATTTCAGATAAGTTAAGGTTATAGCCAGGTGAATATCCGCTAAGGCATCCACCGTTTTGGCCTCAACAATTAATTTATTTTCAACAATCAGGTCAGCCCTATACCCGCAATCCATTTTCACTTCTTCAAAAACTACTGGTATCGGTTTTTCTTTTTCAACATTTAAACCCCTTTTTACCAACCTGTAGGATAAACATTCAACATAAACTTTTTCCAATAATCCCGGGCCTAATTTTTTATGTATATCAATTGCTTCGCCAATAACAATTGTAGCAAGTTCGTTTTCGGTCATAAATTTTTTTTTATTGCGCAAAGAACGCTAAGAAGCGCAAAGTTCGCAGAGATATTTCCTAACTCAAAGAAACTTTCAATGGTTTTGAATAATCAGCAAGACCATAATTTCTTTTCAAACATTCTTCCGGATTCAGCACATGCCATTCAAACTCATCTCTGAAATGTCTTATTGCTGCTGCTACCGGCCACGCTGCCGCATCACCAAAAGGACAAATTGTATTTCCTTCAATCTTTCTTTGTATGTCCCAAAGCAAATCAATATCACTCAACTTACCTTTTCCATTTTCTATATTCAATAATATTTTTTCCATCCACCCGGTTCCTTCGCGGCAGGGAGAACATTGCCCACAACTTTCATGACGATAAAATCTTGCCAGCGTATAAGTATGTTTAACCACACATTGGTTATCATCTAAAACTATAAAGCCACCACTACCCATCATGCTGCCAGTTGCAAAACCACCATCGGCTAAACTTTCATACGTCATCATCCTTGTTTCACCTTTAGCTGTTTTCAACAAAAGATTTGCAGGCAATATTGGAACAGATGAACCACCGGGAATACAGGCTTTCAATTTTCTTCCGTTTGCAATGCCGCCGCAATATTCATCGCTGTAAATAAAATCTTCAACAGAAATATTCATTTCAAGTTCATATACACCGGGCCTATTTATATTACCACATGCAGAAACCAATTTAGTGCCAGTTGATTTTCCAATACCAATCTTTGCATATTCATCGCCTCCTTCATTTACAATTGGGACTACGGCTGCGATCGTTTCTACATTATTAACTACGGTGGGGCAATCCCATAAACCTTTTACCGCAGGAAAAGGAGGTTTGATTCTTGGATTGCCTCTTTTACCTTCCAGTGATTCCAACAAAGCAGTTTCTTCACCACAGATATAAGCGCCGGCTCCGCGTTGAATATAAATTTCGCAATCAAACCCACTACCTAAAATATTTTTACCAAGCCAGCCATTATTTTTTGCTTCTGCTATGGCTTGTTCCAATATATCAACTATCCATGCAAATTCACCACGTATATATATATAGGATCTGCTGGAACCAATGGCATAGGATGAAGTAATAATTCCTTCAATCAACAGGTGCGGAATAAATTCCATCAGATACCTGTCCTTAAAAGTTCCGGGCTCGCTTTCATCAGCATTAACTACCAAGTAACGTGTTACTCCTTCCGGCTTTGCCAAGAAACCCCATATCATGCCAGTAGGAAATCATGAACCACCACGGCC
>JANOJO010000098.1:0-3014 GCA_031418795.1 Bacteroidota bacterium
ATTCCGCTTCATTGCTTTCAGCATATTGTTGGCTGCATGCTGCAATGGCAAATCGAGATAGTTGCAGATATATTCCCTTTCCTTCATTACATCTAAAAACTCCAATGGGAATTTGGAGGGATATGCATAATGCAACCGAATCCATTCCAATTCTTTTATATCTGCCAAACGATGAAGTAAATCAGGCAGCATTCTCTTTTTATAAATATCAAGTCCGTAGTAAGTAAGTTCCTGTGCAATCAACATTATTTCTTTTACACCACGCCTTACCAATCCCTCTGCTTCTTTTACAATATCTTCAATTGATTTGCTTACATGATTGCCACGCATCAAAGGAATAGCACAAAATGAACAGGTGCGGTTACAGCCCTCAGAAATTTTAAGATACGCATAATGCTGCGGAGTTGCCAAAAGTCTTTCGCCAAGTAATTCAGTTTTATAATCTGCTTCAAATTGTTTTAAGATAAGTGGAAGTTCCATAGTGCCAAACCATGCATCCACACCGGGAATTTCTTTTTCAAGATCATCTTTATACCGGTGACTTAAACAACCTGTAACATAAACTTTATCCAATTTGCCCCATCTTTTTAATTCTACCTGATCAAGAATTGTGTTGATGGATTCTTCTTTTGCTTTTTCAATAAAGCCGCAGGTGTTTACCACAACAATATTGTGATCTGATTTTTTATTTTCATGCACCACCTCTATTTCATTCGCCAATAGCTGACCACTCAGCACTTCGCTGTCCACCATATTCTTACTGCAACCAAGTGTGATAATATTGACCTTATCTTTCTTTAATGTTCTTGTCTTCATTTATTAATAATTAAAAGCATGCAAAGGTAATTCAGAATTGCCGCCTTTTTATTCCTGTAAATTTTTATATTTACCAATTCTTATAAAAATGAGTTCGATTAACCGCTTCTTCCTCAGAAAGATTTTTACTGCTGAATATTTATTTCTGTTTGTTGTCACTTTATTTATCCGCTTCCCTTTTTTCTTCCGGGATTATATTGACTGGGATGAAAGCACATTTATTTTAATTGGCAATACAGTTGCGGATGGTTATTTGCCTTATGATTTTTTATGGGATTTAAAACCGCCTTTGCTTTTTTATATATTCGGACTTGTAGAATATATTTTTCCACATTCCTTAATTGCTATCCGGCTGTTTGGCGTTATTATCATTTTTCTTTCTGCTGTTTTTTTAATCCAGATTGCAAAAACAATCCAGATTAAAAATGGCTTTGCAATTGCTTTATCTTATATCATACTCAGCAGTTTGTTTGGCAGTCTTCAATGTGTAATGTCGGAACATGTTGCCATTTTCTTTTTTCTGCCCGGATTGTTGTTTTTTATAAAAAATAAATCAACAGTGAGTTTTATTATACCGGGCTTTTTCTTTGGCTGTGCTCTTTTGTGCAAATTAAATCTGGCTTATTCATTATTGGCAATGCTGCTTATTTTTTTCATTTATAATTACAAATCATTTGGCTTCTTTAAACTCTTTAAAAATAATATAGCAATTGGCTTTGGCATTGCTATCCCATTCATCGGCATTGCCATCCCATACATATTGAAAGACAAATTGAAATTGTTTATTGACTCAGTATTTATGGCAACATTGGAGTATGGACATACAACAAATATTACTGCCATGCAAAAACTTGCAGAATCCTGGTGGCTGATTGTGATTGGATTGCTGATTTCTTTTTTTGCAATAAAATCAGCGGTAAGAGAAAATAAAAAGATTGCCGGAATTTTAGCAGCCATACTATTGGGTACTATCTTTTCTTTTTATTCAATCGGAATGGTGAACGGGCATTACCTTATCCAGGTATATCCCATTCTTTCTATTCTTCTTTTTGGTTTTATTCTCAAAAAAGAATTAAAACCCGGTTTTCTTAAATATGCTTTGCTTGTTTTATTAGTGAGTGCAGAAAGTTATCTGGAGTATTACCGGATTGCAAAACAGTATGCAGAAAAATCTACTTTTTATAATGGCAAATCTTTCAGAACTATTGAAGAATTAAAAAAGCGGCAATTGGAAAACAAAAAAATATTTTTTGCAGATTACCATATTGCTTATTGGTTTTTACATACATACCCATTAACGAAAAGCACAACTCACCCTTCCACACTTAGCCGGCCAGCTTTTTTTAAACATTTTGGCAATACCAGAAATTCGATTGAAGAGTTAACTTATTTTATGGAAGTAGTAAACCCGGAAGTGATAGTAAGCCGGGAGGAAAAACTGAATTTTTTTAAAGAAGAAAGCAGTGAGGCCCGGTATTTCAAATCAAGAATTGATGTGAAATACAATTTGGTTTATGAAAATGCTGAAGAAAAGATTTTTATCTGGCAGCAAAAAGAGAATTGATTTTTGCCGGGTTCTTTTCCCAAATGAAATTTTATTTTCTTATACGCACCTGCATGGCATAGTTATAGGTATCCAATGGAGTAAAACTTATTTTACCAGGATCAGCAAAGTTTAAATAATTGAATAATTTTTCTTTTGTAAACCGCTGGCTCCAGAAAGTTTCACTGGTAGCTGTAAAAGAATCCTCTTTATCAGTTATCACGGTCATTCCCATTTTAAGATAAGATTCTTCCTGCTTTAATCTTGTGGCATCATTATCAAGATAACATGCGCCAATTACAATTTCACCGCCGGGGTTTAAAAGACTGTAAGCGTTTTTAAAAATGGTTGTAAATTTTTTATTCGTACTTAAATCAAGCCGGCTGCCTGAATCTTTATAAGTATCAAACGAAAAATCGTCCGGATAAAAATTACCGGCGGTAAACCAGGTTGTAATTACCAAGTCGTAATTTTTTTCCCATTGATCAAGATTTGTTGCTTCAAAGAAATGAGTAGTCACTTTATCCCTGATACCCAGTTTTTCAATCTCCTTATTGGAAATTTCAACACAGGCCATTGCATTATCTGTACCATCGTAAAAATCCACTTTATCCCAAATATCTTTTATACCACAGAGGTGTTTTGGAATACGGGC
>JANOJO010000099.1:0-2393 GCA_031418795.1 Bacteroidota bacterium
GAAGCTATTAACAATGCTGTTAAGTACAGCAATGCAACACATCTTGAACTAACTGTAAAAGAAATACATGGTAAACTTGAATTTTCAGTAAGTGATAATGGAAAAGGGTTTGATGCCGTAATGGTAAGGCGGGGCAATGGCCTGGAGAATATGCAGAAAAGGGCAGATGAAATTGGCGCTACATTGATTTTGCAATCAAAAGAAAATGAAGGAGTGTCTGTTTCTTTACAATGTATTAGATTCGAATAAAGGCTGGTAAAGAAATCTTTTATCATGTAAATTTAGAATAATGCAAAACTGGGCGCTGGAAGTTTTCTATCTTCTTTTTCAGGGTGTCTTGATTTTTCAAACCATTTATATGGCTATTCTTTTTGTTATTGCTAACAGAAAGGATGCAGCCATGTATAGCTTTTACTTATTACTGCAGGCAATTTATTTTTTTGTAAACGCCCCCTACACTTTTTTTAACATAAACGATGATATTGTTTTTGACTCAAAGATTTATATTTATTTAAATACGCCGCTGGTGGTAGTAACAAACCTTGCCTATGTATATTTTTTGAAAAGTTTTTTCAGTTCAATTTATAAATCACGGCAACTTGATAAATTGGCACTTCTTATAACGTTTATTAGCCTCTGCCTGATAGCGGCTTCATCTATTTCTATTTACCTGATCCGCTCTAATCAGTATATTTTTTATACTGTAAACCTGGTAAGCACCCTATTCAGCATTTACCTGTTAATTGATATTAAGAGGAAAAAGATCAAGAATATAAAATGGATGGCAATGGGCATGGTATTTAATGTTATTGGCAACCTGGCAACAGTAACAATGATTGTTCTTGGGCAATTTGGTTATCAAACTACCCTTACAATTGGCTATCCATTATTATTTATGCGCTGCGGCATTTTGTTTGATATGGCTTTTTACCAGGTCGCCATTATACAAAAATGGAGCCACCAGGAAAAAGAACTGGCCGTTGAAAAACTGGAATCTCAACTGCTGTCAGAGAGATTAAGAAACAAAATATCTGGTGAATTACATGATGATTTAGGGGCAACTCTAAGCGGAATAAATATGTATAGTTATATGATCAATGACCAGCTAAAAACAGGTAAGTATGAACAGGCGAAGAAATCTGTGAACATTATTCAGAAATCAGCTGGTGAAATGGCACAGAATTTAAACGATCTTGTATGGATGATTAACCCAACGCAGGATAGTTTACGAAAACTGATAGAAAAACTGGAAGATTATTCAAGAGACATGGCTGCCATTAAATATATGGAAGTAAAGGTTAGTGTGCCTGAAAAGTATGAAGACATTAACCTGCCTGTGGAAAGCCGTCGCAACATCTTCTTGTTCTGCAAAGAGGCGATAAACAATTCAATTAAATACAGCAACGCAACTTTACTTGAATTAACTGTAAAAGAGCTGGATGGTAAACTGGAATTCTCTGTAACTGATAATGGAAAAGGATTTGATGTTGTAATGGTGCGACGGGGTAATGGCCTGGAGAATATGCAGAAACGGGCAGATGAGATTGGAGCAAAGCTGCTGTTACAATCAAAAGAGAACGAAGGAACTTCTGTTTCGCTGCAATGCAAAATCAGTTAAAGCAGGCCTGTTTCCCAATATTGAGTTGTACAAATTTGCAATTCGATTGCAAATTTATACAAAATGATTTTACTTGTAAAAGCTGATTTTTTATTTGCTAAGAAGCTGTTTAAAAACAATATTTATAAACTACCATGTAGTTTTTTTTCGCCACGAATTACACGAATTGGCACGAATAATACAATCCCATTCGTGAAAATTCGTGTAATTCGTGGCAAATTAAATTCACTACGTGAATTCAAAAATCATTTTTAAACAGTTTCTAAGAGAGAAATACCCCATTGAGGTATTGACTAAAAAGAAAAATAACCTCACATTTGTTATGAAATCATGGAAATAAGAGTAGCCATATTTGAGGATAATAAATTAGTCAGGGATGCACTGGAGGCCATACTGAACGGTACACCCGGTTATACTTGCTGCGGTATTTTTGCAGATGGTAACCATTGGGAAGATGATGTTAAAAGATGTACACCGGATGTGGTATTGATGGACATTGAAATGCCGGGGCTGAATGGCATTGAAGTAACACAGCATATCAACGATGTGTTTCCCGATGTTAAGATACTTATTCAAACTGTTTTTAATGATAGTGAAAAGATATTCCAGGCCTTGTGTGCCGGTGCTTCGGGTTATATCCTTAAAAATGATCCACCGCATAAATATCTCGAAGCTATTAATGAAGTATATAATGGTGGCGCCCCCATCAGCGCTTCTGTTGCAAAAAAAGTACTGGGATTCTTTGCCAATAAAAATGTGGTGCTTACTTCACCCG
>JANOJO010000100.1:0-1723 GCA_031418795.1 Bacteroidota bacterium
AACGTTTGCGCATTTGCTTTAACGTATCAATAAAAGCTGCATCTTTTTTAAGAATCTCTGCTGCTCTTATGGTGTAACTGAATATATCAAAAACGATCTGGTTTGTCATGGTAGTGCCGGCATCAAGAGAAGAACCCTGCTGTGCTTTCGGTGCATTCTCGGGTGACATATCAGGATTAATTACCAGCCAATGATATTGGGGATGCTCCACTAAAAAATCAACATAAAAAGTGGATGCACCTTTAAGCACAGGATAAATAGAAGCGAGAAAAGTTTTATCTCCGCTATACAGATAATGTTCCCAAAGATGCTGACTGGTCCATCCGCCTGCTGCACTCCATACTCCCCATGTAGCGCCATCAACTGCGCCGGTTGTACGCCAGATATCTGTGTTGTGATGTGCCACCCATCCTCTTGCAGCATACATATCTCTTGCTGTTTGTTGACCGGTAACAGAAATATCTTTTACCATTTGCAAAAACGGTTCATGTAATTCAGCAAGATTTGTTTTTTCGGCTGGCCAATAATTCATTTCGGCATTGATGTTAATGGTATACTTGCTATCCCATGGTGGACGGATCTTATCATTCCAGATTCCCTGCAGGTTGGCTGCCTGGCCACCGGGCTGTGAAGAAGAGATCAAAAGGTAGCGTCCATACTGGTAATAAAGAGATACAAGCTGCGGATCATTCGTTGAATTAAAATTTTTCAATCGTTCATCAGTTGGAAGATCAGCTGCTTCAGTGCTGCCAAGATCCAGCTTTACCCTTTTAAAATATTTTTGATAAGCAGCAATATGAGCAGGCAGGATTGCAGCGAATGATTTCGGATATGCTTTATTTAAATAATCAGCTGCTCTCTTATTTTCATCACCACCGATATCATGATAGTTATTAAAGTTTGTGGCAATAGAAATGTAAATCGTTGCTGCATTTGCTTTCTTAATTGTGAGAGAAGTATCGTTTGAACTAAGAGTGCCGCCTTCCAGTTTAAAACGTATTATGCCTTTAAATCTCACCAAACCTTTTACTCCTTCATGGTCCATCGTTGTTCCTTCAATCGTCAACTCTTTTGCAGCTGTTGTTTTAATCACTGCATTTGACTGTGGCGTAGAAAATGAAGCAGCAAAAGATATATTGCCGGGTTTGCTTGCTGTTAACCGCATTATAATAACACGATCAGGAAAAGAAGCCAATGCTTCACGGGTGTAGGTCACCTCTCCAACTCTATAGGAAGTTTTTGTAACAGCTTTTCCAATATCCAATTCTCTGTAATAGTTAGTAAAGTTATCATGCTCCTTGAAAGCAAGCAGTAAACTACCAACAGGCTGAAACATCTGGCCATGCGATTTTTTAGTTATAATAACTCTATTGGCAATTCTCTCAGCTTCTTTTTGTTTGCCATCAAATATGAGTTGTCTTATTATTGCCAAAGAATCCAATGCCAAAGGATTATCATTACGATTGGGACTACCACTCCAGACCGTATGTTCATTTAACTGTACTGTTTCATTCTCTACATTTCCATAAACCATCGCACCCAATCGGCCATTTCCTATTGGCAATGCATTCTCCCATGTATTACCGGATGGTTGTTTATACCATAATTTTAAACCTTGCTTATTTTGAGAATAACCGACTGCTGTTATAAGTAACAAGAGGATTGAAAATAGTTGTTTCATTTCATTTGCTTATATCATTTATAAAAAGCTGGTACGGGAATA
>JANOJO010000101.1:0-2040 GCA_031418795.1 Bacteroidota bacterium
CATGGCAAAAGATTTATGGGTGGGTTAACCCTAATATTAAATAAATAAATAATATAAAATTTATTGATCTTTTGGGTATATTTATGCCTTGTCTTTAAATTTAATCGTTAGAATTTTACCTGTTATCATCATTTTCTTCACAAAAAAAGAAATTTAGTTCAGATTTGAATCTGTTTTAATTTCTTTGTTCAAAATATTGAGATATGTCCCTTCGTTTTAGTGCACTAAACAATTTATTACATTCAGACAAAATACTTCCTGAAGTTGCCTCAACTAAGATCACTGCAATTTTTGCAGAAAATGTTTTTACACAACAAGTTGCCCGTCAATTTTTAAGTGATGAGGCATTTAAAAGTTTGACTGCTTCTGTAAAAGCCGGTCAAAAAATTGACCGGTCAATGGCAGCCCAAATAGCCAATGGCCTTCGTGCCTGGGCAGAAAGTAAAGGTGTTACTCACTTTACACACTGGTTTCAACCGCTAACCGGCACAACAGCAGAAAAACATGATTCATTCTTTACGCTAAAAAGTGATGGCACTCCTATCGAACAATTTGAAGGTGATGCACTGGTACAACAAGAACCTGATGCTTCTTCATTTCCAAGTGGTGGATTGAGAGCTACGTTTGAAGCAAGAGGCTACACAGCTTGGGATCCTTCTTCACCAGCCTTTATTATGGAAATAGGAAATGGTAAGACACTTTGTATTCCAACCATATTTGTTTCTTATACTGGCGAATCTCTCGACTATAAAGCTCCTTTGTTAAAAGCACTTGAAGCATTAAATAAAAATGCAGTTGAGGTTTGTAAATATTTTGACAGAAACATAACAAGAGTAACAGCCACACTCGGCTGGGAACAGGAATACTTTGTGATAGATGAAGGATTATATAATGCAAGACCTGACCTTGTTCTTTGTGGAAGAACGGTGTTTGGTCACAGCCCTGCTAAAGGTCAGCAACTGGAAGACCATTACTTTGGATCTATTCCTGAAAGAGTGTATGCTTTTATGCGTGATTATGAAACTGAATCTTACAAATTAGGAATTCCATTGCGTACAAGGCATAATGAAGTGGCGCCTGCACAGTTTGAATGTGCACCGATATTTGAAGAAGTAAGTGTGGGTGTTGATCACAACTCTTTGCTGATGGACATTATGGATCGGGTTGCCCGCCGTCATAAACTAAGAGTGTTGCTGCATGAAAAACCATTTGCCGGAATTAATGGAAGTGGTAAGCATAATAACTGGAGCATGGCAACAGATACAGGTGTAAATCTTTTGGCACCCGGCAAAACGCCCAAGACAAACCTGATGTTTCTTACTTTTTTTGTAAACACGATTAAAGCAGTACATGATTATGCTGATATCATGCGGGCATCTATTGCATCTGCACAAAATGATCATCGCCTGGGTGCAAATGAAGCTCCGCCTGCAATTATTTCAGTTTTTATTGGTGAGTACTTAACTAAAGTTTTAAATGAAATAAAAGAAAGAGTTACTGACAAGATGGATGAAACTGATGAAAGCCTTTTAAAAATTGATATTCATAAAAGTATTCCTGAGTTGCTGTTGGATAATACTGACAGAAACAGAACTTCTCCATTTGCATTTACCGGAAACAAATTTGAATTCCGTGCAGTAGGTTCTTCTGCAAACTGTGCCAATGCCATGACCACTCTGAATACTGTAATGGCCGACACATTAAGACAATTTATAAAAGATGTGGACGATTTGATTGATAAAGGTGAAAAGAAAGAGATTGCAATTATGCATGTAATCCGTGAGTACATAGTTGCCAGTGAAAAAGTTTTGTTTGAAGGCGATGGCTACAGCGATGCATGGGAAAAAGAAGCTGAGAAAAGAGGATTGGCAAATGTAAAAACCACTCCACTTGCTTTAGATGCCATGGTGACTAAAAAAGCAAAAAAACTTTTTGAAAGCAATTTCGTTTACACTCACCAGGAACTGGAAGCCCGCCATGAAATTGAACTGGAGAAGTATATAAAAAAGGTGCAGATAGAAAGCCGCATCATGGGCGAAC
>JANOJO010000102.1:0-2755 GCA_031418795.1 Bacteroidota bacterium
ATCCATCGGGTCGCCAACAATCAGTGATTCAATCCTGTCTTTCAATTTTCTTATCACCTGTTTTGCTACCGATTCCTGTACATACAACCGCGAACCTGCACAACACACATGACCCTGGTTAAAATAAATTCCATTGATAACACCTTCCACAGCCTGGTCAATCGGTGCATCTTCAAAAATTATATTAGCAGCTTTGCCACCTAATTCAAGTGTTGCTTTCTTGTTGGTACCCGCAATGGCACGTTGAATTATTTTCCCTACATCAGTAGAACCGGTGAATGCAATTTTATTTATATCAGGATGATTAACGATTGCTGCACCCGTAGCTCCGGCACCCGTAATAATATTTACAACACCCGGCGGTAAATCTGCTTCCTGAATAATTTCTGCCAGCTTTAATGCAGTCAGCGAAGTTGTTTCAGCAGGTTTTAATATAACAGTATTCCCCGTTGCAATTGCAGGCGCAATTTTCCATGCAGCCATCAGCAATGGAAAATTCCAGGGAATAATTTGTCCGGCAACACCCAGTGGTTCAGTTGTACGATTTGGAAAAGCATATTCTAATTTATCGGCCCAGCCTGCATAATAAAAAAAATGATTAGCTGCAGCAGGCACATCAAAGTCGCGGCTCTCACGTATTGGTTTACCACCATCAAGTGATTCAATAATTGCCAGCTCCCTTGCTTTTTCCTGGATGATTCTTGCGATGCGGAAAATATATTTTGCTCTTTCTTTAGCCGGCATCTTCTTCCACACTTTTTCATAAGCATTGCGTGCAGCCTTTACTGCATTGTCCACATCAGCCGCATTTGCTTCAGCCACTTCACTCAGCTTTTCTTCATTTGCCGGATTTATGGTATCGAAATATTTACCGCCTGATGGCTTTACCCACTCACCATTAATAAATAAATCATACTGCGGTTTTATTGTAGCAGCAGATTTACTTTCCGGTGCAGGGGCATATTGCCATGTCGTATCAAACTTCAGTTTGATAGTATTGCTTTTCTTTTTTGAAATTGTTTTTGGCATTTTAATTTTTTAATCAACCGAAAAATAATTCGCTGCCTGGTACACTCCCGTTTTCTCTTTTATTATCTGCATCAATACATCATTGGCCAAACTGCTTGCTCCAAACCTGAACCATTCATTCGTTAACCAATCTTCACCTAAAGTTTCTTTTACCATCACTAAATAATGCAAAGCTAATTTTGATTTTGAAATACCACCAGCTGGTTTCATTCCTATCATTTTTCCAGTAGCATAATAAAAATCCCTGATTGCTTCCAGCATTACTAAAGTAACTGGCATGGTAGCAGCAGGAGAAATTTTTCCAGTTGATGTTTTAATAAAATCTGCACCGGCATTCATAGCAATATCGCTTGCCCGCCTTACTTTATCAAAAGTGCCGAGTTCACCGGTTTCTAAAATTACTTTTAACCTGGCTGCTCCACATGCTTCTTTGATGGCAGCTATTTCATCAAACACAAAATTGTATTCACCCGCATGAAATTTTCCACGGCTGATTACCATATCTATTTCATCTGCCCCATTTGCCATTGCATATTTTGTATCTCTTATTTTTACATCTCTTGACGCTTGTCCGCTTGGAAATGCAGTAGCAACTGAAGCAACATTTACACCCGAATCACCCAATGCTTTTTTTGCAACCTTCACCATACTTGGATACACACAAATAGCAGCCACAGTTGGCAATCCGGGATAAGCATCATGAAGATGCATGGCTTTATAACAAAGCTGTTTTACTTTTCCATCGGTATCTTTCCCTTCCAGCGTGGTAAGGTCAATCATATTGAGCACCAGCTTCAAACCATTCAGCTTGGTTTCTTTCTTGATACTTCTTTTTGTAAAACGGGAGGCTCTTTCTTCCACACCCACCTGGTCAATGCGGGGAGATAGAGAAAAGTCAGGACTTGCAATTAAGGTTTGAACCCGTGACATTCTTCATCAAATTGATTAAACTCAAAGGTAGCCAAACTTTACAGGCTTCAAAATACCGTGTGTAATGAACCGGATGGGTTCAGATTTTTTAAAAACCTCTTATAAAGTTATCTGACAGGTTTGAATCAATTTCTTTACTTTCGGCATCCCATTTCGGAGTATTTCTTTAAAATTTCTAACAACTAAAACAAAATTTCAATGAGAAAACCTCAATTCACTTTCCGATTGGTTTTCGTGCTGGCTTTTTTTTCCATGACAAATACAATTTTCGCCCAGGTTACTTTTCCTGATAATGGAGTGGACGACCCCCGTCATGGATTCTATGCTTTTACGAATGCCACTATTGTAAAAGACGGCATCACTATTTTAACCAATGCTACGTTGGTTATTAAAGACAGAAAAATAATTGCTGTCGGTACAAATATTAAAGTTCCTGCTGGCGCAGTTGAAGTTGATTGCAAGGATAAATTTATTTACCCTTCCTTCATTGATATTTATGCTGACTATGGCATAGCAACGACTGCACCAACAACTGCAACTACAGGTGGCGCATTTAATCCTGCAACTTTTTTTCAGCAGCAGGCTCAACTTACTTCCAATGCAAAAGGTCCGCAGGGCTGGAACCAGGCGATAAAAGCTGATGCGGATGCGTACAAAATTTTTTCAATAGATGAAACAAAAGCAAAGCCACTTCGTGATGCAGGCTTTGGTACTGTACTTTCTCATGTAAAAGATGGTATTGCCCGCGGCACCGGCGCTGTTGTTTCACTTGCCACTGAAAAAGAAAATTTATCAA
>JANOJO010000103.1:0-12720 GCA_031418795.1 Bacteroidota bacterium
AGATCCGGAGGCCGTAATTCTTCCGGTCACATGACCATGCGTTACATTGGTGGCGGTCACAAAAAGAAATACAGAATTATTGATTTTAAAAGAAATACAAAAGGAGCAGAGGCTACAGTAAATTCTATTGAATACGATCCTAACCGCACTTCTTTTATTGCTCTTGTTGAATATGCTAATGGAGAAAAGAGGTATATCCTTGCTCCGCAGGGATTAACAGTGGGAATGAAAGTTATAAGCGGAGATAATGTGGCGCCTGAAATTGGAAATGCATTGATGCTGAAAAATATGCCATTGGGTACTATGGTTCATAATATTGAAATGCAACCTGGCCAGGGTGGTAAAATTGCAAGAAGCGCAGGCTCATCTGCACAGCTGACTAATAAAGAAGAAAAGTATGCTGTATTAAAAATGCCAAGCGGTGAGTTGAGAAAAGTATTGATCAATTGTTATGCAACAGTTGGTGTGGTTGGCAACAGTGATCATGCTTTGCAAAGTATGGGTAAAGCTGGCCGCAACAGGTGGAGAGGTATTCGCCCCCGCACCCGTGGTGTGGCGATGAACCCTGTAGATCACCCGATGGGTGGTGGCGAGGGTAAAGCTTCAGGTGGTCATCCAAGAAGCCGTACCGGTAAATATGCTAAAGGACAAAAAACAAGAACAAGAGGAAAGGGTAGTGATAAACTGATCATTCAAAGAAAGAATGGAAGTAAGATTACGAAATAACAAATAGCAAATTCCAAATCCCAATCGGGAGTCAGCAGTTGGAATTTGTGATTTTAAAATTTGGAATTTAATAAAATATGGGACGTTCAATTAAAAAAGGACCTTATGTAGCATCACATCTTGAAAAAAAGGTGCTGGCTATTAATGAAGGCAAATCAAAAAAGAGTGTTATCAAAACATGGAGCAGGCGTTCAACCATTACTCCTGATTTCGTTGGTCACACTTTTGCAGTGCATAACGGGAATAAATTTGTTCCTGTGTATGTAACAGAATTTATGGTGGGGCATAAGTTGGGTGAATTTGCACCAACCCGCCATTTCAAAGGACACTCAAGTAAAAAAATAGAAGCAGCATAAAAGAGTCATGAGTTAATAGTTCAGAGTCGCCGTTGACTCAGAACTCTTAACTACAAACTAATAAAATGGAAGCAGTAGCTAAACTTAGAAATTATCCCACATCGCCACGCAAAATGCGTTTGCTTGCAGATCTTATTCGTGGCGAAAAAGTGGAAAAAGCATTGGCCATGCTGGAGCATCATCCAAAACACAATGCAGTTCCTATGCGTAAACTGGTACTTAGCGCCATCAACAACTGGAAACAAAAAAATGAAGATGGTGATGAAGGTGGGTTGGTTGTAAAAACAATAATGGTTGATTGTGGCAGAACATTGAAGCGAATGCGTCCTGCTCCGCAGGGTCGTGGTTATCGTGTTCGCAAAAGAAGCAATCATGTAACGGTTATTGTGGATGAAAAAGAATCAAAAATTAAAGTTGCAAAGGTTATAGAAGAAACAGTAGCTGAAGTAGCAGAAGCTGCGTCGGCAAAAACAACAAAGACTAAAAAAATAAAATAACAATCCCGGTAATTATCGGGACCAAATCCCATGAATAAAGAATGGAATTTGGGATTTGAAATTTAGAATTTAAAAAAACAATATGGGTCAAAAAGCAAATCCGATTGGTAACAGGTTAGGCATCATCCGCGGATGGGAATCCAACTGGTATGGCAGCAAAAAAGATTATGCAAACAAACTGATCGAAGACCATAAGATCAGAACTTACCTGAATGCCCGTATCAACAAAGGTGGTATTTCAAAAATTGTTATTGAAAGAACACTGGGAAAATTAATCGTTACCATTCACACATCCAAGCCAGGCATCATCATTGGCAAAGGTGGTGGAGAAGTTGACAGGGTAAAAGAAGAGTTGAAAAAATTGACTAATAAAGAGGATGTACAGATCAATATTTTAGAGATACGCCGGCCTGAACTGGATGCAATGATTGTAGCTGATACCATTGCCCGCCAAATTGAAAACCGTATCAATTATAAGAGAGCAATTAAAATGTCAATCGCTTCTTCACTCCGCATGGGTGCAGAAGGAATAAAAGTAAAAGTAGCCGGTCGCCTGGGTGGCGCTGAGATAGCCCGTACTGAAGAAATAAAACAAGGACGTGTTCCGCTGCATACTTTTCGTATGGATATTGATTATGCGAATGTATTTGCATTAACTGTTTATGGAAAAATTGGTATTAAAGTATGGATTTGTAAAGGTGAAGTACTTGCCAAACGAGATCTCAATCCAAATTTTGTTGGTGGAAAAAGCGAAGTAAGTGACAGAAGAGAAAGAAGAGATTTTGACAGAAGAGATGATCGCAGAGATGATAGAAGAGGTGGTGGCGGTGGAGAAAGAAGAGGCGGCGGCGGTGGCAGAAGTGGTGCTACTGGTGGCGGCGGTGGCAGAAGTGGTGCTACTGGTGGCGGAGGTGGAAGAAGCGGTGGTACTGGTGGCGGAGGTGGAAGAAGCGGTGGTACTGGTGGTGGAAGAAGAAATTAATTTAGGAAAGCTACGGGCCAAAAGCTACGAGCTACGAGATAAAAAAAATTTTCAACAATTTTAAGGCTTTGAGCCCGAAACTCGAAGCTAATAGCTAAAAGCTGTTTCAAATGTTACAACCGAAAAGATCGAAACATAGGAAAATGCAGAAAGGCCGCATGAAAGGCGATGCTAAAAGAGGTACTACCATTGCATTTGGATCGTATGCTTTAAAAGCATTAGATCAGCATTGGATAACAGACCGCCAGATTGAAGCAGCCCGTCAGGCATTAACCCGTGAAATGAAAAGAGAAGGAAATGTATGGATACGCATTTTCCCTGATAAACCAATTACCCGCAAGCCTGCCGAAGTAAGGATGGGTAAGGGTAAAGGTAACCTGGAGTTTTGGGCTGCAGTAGTAAAACCGGGGCGCATATTATTTGAAGTTGATGGTGTATCTGAAGCAGTGGCAAAAGCATCTTTAGCGCTTGCAGCAGGTAAATTGCCAATTAAAACAAAGTTTATGGCACGCAGAGACGTGGTTAATCAATAAAAGAATTAAAACGATAGACAATGTCGAAGAAAGTAGATTTTTTAAAAAGCATAACTGGTCTGAATGAATCAGATTTGAAAGCCCGTATTCAGGAAGATGAATTGAGGTTGAAGAAATTGAAATTTGCCCATGCCATTTCTCCATTGGAGAATCCCGTGAGTATTCGCGGCCTTCGCCGTGAAATTTCAAGATTGAAAACTGAATTGAAGAAAAAAGCATTAGAAGTTTAAGAAAGCAACGAGCCGTGAGCTGCGAGCCACGAGCCGGAACAAATGATTTTATTTTAGAGAGTTTTTAGCTCGCAGCTCGAAACTCTAAGCTCAAAGCTTATAACAATGGTTGAAAGAAATTTGCGTAAAACAAAAACAGGTGTTGTTACCAGCAACAAGATGGTAAAAACCATCACCGTAGCTGTAGAAAGAAAAGTAAAACACCCTATCTATGGAAAGTTTGTAAAAAAGACAAACAAGTTTCATGCACATGATGAAAAAGATGAGTGCAGCATTGGCGATACTGTAAAAATTATGGAGAGCCGTCCGCTGAGCAAAACAAAACGCTGGAGATTGGTGGAAGTGGTGGAGAAAGTGAAATAAGAGGAAAGCTACGAGCTACGAGCCAAAAGCTACGAGCCGTAAAGATTAATTATAGTTTAAACTGCTCGTAGCTCATAGCTAAGAGCTCAAAGCTTAAATAAAATGATTCAGCAAGAAAGCCGGTTAAATGTAGCAGATAATAGTGGCGCTAAAGAAGTGTTATGTATTCGTGTGTTGGGAAACAGTGGTCAGCGTTATGCTGGCATTGGCGATAAAATAGTAGTAACAGTAAAAGATGCAATACCGGCAGGTGGTATAAAAAAAGGAACAGTAGCAAAGGCAGTAATTGTAAGAACAAAAAATAAGTTGCGTCGTAAAGACGGTTCTTATATCCGCTTCGATGATAATGCAGTTGTGTTGTTAAGCACATCCGATGAGCCAAGAGGTACACGCATATTTGGACCAGTAGCAAGAGAATTGCGTGATAAAGGATATATGAAAATTATATCCCTGGCGCCGGAGGTATTGTAAACCGCAGTGACAGGGCATGCCCTGTCTCCGATGATGATATGGGTAGAGACAGAGGATGCCCTGTCCCGGAAATAAAATTGAAAACAGAGAACGAAAAAGATAACATGAAAGCAAGATTCAAACCAAAGTTTAACATCAGGAAAGGCGATTTAGTAATTGTCATTTCTGGTGAAGCAAAACCAAAAAAAGATGACAACGGTAATTTTGAATACAAACCAAAACCTGTTAAAAAAGTTCTGGTGGATGTAAGCAAAGTAATTGTAGAAGGAGTAAATATTGTAACCAAACATACAAAACCATCTGCACAGAATACAAAAGGTGGTATTGTAAAAATGGAAGCTCCTATTCATATCAGCAATGTGATGCTTTGGGATGCAAAATCAAAAGCACCGGCTAAAGTGAAAAGAGAAAGAACGGATGGCAAGACAATTCGGTTATCAAAAATATCAGGAGAAAAAATCTGATAAAGTATTTTCCTGTTCCTCTTCAGGGGATAGGGGACAAAAAAATTGAATTATGAGTACAAAAACATATACTCCCAGATTAGAGGAGAAATATAAAAAAGATGTGGTACCGGCGTTGGTAAAAAAATTTAATTATACCAGTGTGATGCAGGCGCCCAAACTTGAAAAGATTTGTTTGAACCGTGGTGTAAACGGCGCTGTCAATGACAAAAAGCTTATTGATATTTCATTAGATGAGATGACTACCATCAGCGGACAGAAAGCTGTGTCAACTTTGTCTAAAAAAGACATTTCCAATTTCAAACTTCGTAAAGCCATGCCAATTGGCGCAAGAGTTACACTGCGTGGAGTTAAGATGTTTGAATTTCTTGACAGGCTTATTGCAGTTGCATTGCCCCGTGTACGTGACTTTAAAGGTGTAAATGAAAAGTCGTTTGATGGCCGGGGCAATTACACAATGGGAGTTACTGAGCAAATCATTTTCCCGGAAGTTGATATTGACAAAGTAAACCGCATCACCGGGCTTGACATCACATTTGTAACAACTGCAAATTCTGATGCTGAAGCCTATGAGTTGCTGAAAGAATTAGGAATGCCCTTTAAAGACGCAAGAAATAAATAACAATAACATCCCGATGTTTGTCGGGATAAAGATTTGAAATTTAAAAAAACATGGCAAAAACATCAGTAAAAGCCAGGCAGAGAAAAAGAGAAAAAATGGTAGCTCAATATGCTGAAAAGCGTAAAGAGTTAAAAGCTGCCGGCGATTGGAAAGCATTGGATGAATTACCGAAGAACTCTTCAAAAGTTCGTTTGAAGAACCGATGCCAGATTAGTGGCCGTCCCAGAGGATATATCCGGTACTTCGGTATGTCAAGAATTGCTATGCGTGATATGGCACTCGATGGAAAAATACCGGGACTTAGAAAAGCATCTTGGTAACACCGTGAGTGAAGAGCTGTGAATGGTGAGTATTACTCACAACTGACAACTCACAAAAGACAAATAATATTTTGAACTGAATAATTTATATAAAATGGTAACAGATCCTATAGCAGATTTTTTAACCAGGATACGGAATGCGCAGATGGCCGGCCATCGCATTGTGGAAATACCTGCTTCTAATTTAAAGAAGCGTATGACAGAAATTCTGTATCACCAGGGTTACATTCTCAAATACAAATTTGAGGATGACAGCAAGCAGGGTGTAATTAAAATTGCATTGAAGTACGATGCACAAACAAAACAACCTGCCATCCGGAGTTTAGAAAGAATCAGCAGCCCGGGGTTGCGTACTTATGCAAAACCTGATGAATTTCGCCGGGTGAAAAATGGTCTTGGCGTGGCCATCATCTCCACATCAAAAGGAGTGATGACTGACAAAGAAGCTAAAGCACAGAAAGTGGGTGGAGAAGTGCTTTGTTATATTTATTAATTTTTAAAAATTAAATTGAAGAAGGAGGGTTGATTTTTTTTATCAATCTGAAATCTAAAATCTAAAATCTTAAATAGAATGTCCCGAATAGGTAAAAAAGCAGTGGTAATTCCCAATGGAGTTTCTGTATCAGTAGGAGCCGAAGGTACTGTAACTGTAAAAGGCCCAAAAGGTGAATTGAAGCAAGCGGTTGATCGTGATATTAAAGTGGAAGTAAAAGATGGTGAAGTAAACTTCAGCCGTCCAACTGACCAGATCCGTCACCGTGCATTACATGGCTTGTACAGATCATTAGTTTTTAATATGGTAAAAGGTGTAACTGAAGGATACAAAAAGAATCTTGAATTGATTGGTGTGGGTTTCAAAGCAAGTAATCAGGGCAATGTGCTTGATCTTTCTTTGGGTTATTCTCATAACATCGTTTTTGAAATTCCTAAAGAAATAAAACTGGTAACATCACAGGAAAAAGGGCAAAACCCAATGATTGCTTTGGAAGGAATTGATCACCAGTTACTGGGTCAGGTAGCAGCGAAAATTCGTGGATTGCGCAAACCAGAACCATACAAAGGAAAAGGTGTTCGATATGTGGGTGAGTTTGTTCGTAAGAAAGCTGGAAAGGCAGCAGGTAAATAATGCCCCCTGTCCTCCGCCAATTGGCGGAGAACTTAGGAGGAATAGTTCTTATAGTATTTTGAATTGTTATACATAAAAAATCTCTGGCAGAATCAGAGTCATCAAAATCTCTCCGCCACTGGCGGAGATGGGGGTAATTAATATGAATCCAAAAGTAAAATCGGCGAGAAGGCAAAATATTCGTTTTGGCATCCGCAAAAAAATAAGCGGTGTAGCTGCAAAACCACGTTTGTCTGTTTTCAGAAGCAACACAGAAATTTATGCGCAGTTGATTGATGATGTAAACGGCCAGACGTTGGCTGCTGCATCTTCAAAAGAAAAAAATATTGCTGCGCAAAAAGGAACAAAAGCAGAAAAAAGCAAAATGGTTGGTGTGGCTATTGCTGCAAAAGCTACTGAGCTTGGATTAAAAGATGTAGTGTTTGATCGGGGTGGTTATTTATATCATGGCCGTGTGAAAGCATTGGCTGATGGTGCAAGAGAAGGGGGACTGAAATTTTAATAAGCTTCGAGCCTTGAGCTATGAGCTACGAGTATAAGTCTCAAAGCTCGCAGTTAATAACTCAAAGCTTTACAAAGACAAATTTAAAATCGCAAATAATTATAAATGGCAAAAATAATTTTAAACAGAGTAAAAGCCGGCGACCTTGAATTGAAGGACAAAGTGGTTTCAATCAACCGGGTTGTAAAAACAACAAAAGGTGGCCGTTCATTCAGTTTCTCAGCATTGGTAGTAGTAGGAAATGAAGCTGGAGTAGTAGGACATGGTTTGGGAAAAGCAAAAGAGGTGCAGGAAGCAATTACCAAAGGAATCGAAGATGCGAAAAAAAATCTCATCAAAGTTCCAGTCATGCACGGCACCATTCCACATGATCAGTGGGCTAAAGAAGGGGCAGCAAAAGTTTTAATAAAACCAGCGGCACATGGTACGGGTGTTATCGCCGGTGGCAGTATGCGTGCAGTTTTGGAGAGTGCCGGAATTACTGACGTACTTGCAAAATCACTTGGTTCAGCTAATCCTCATAATGTGGTGAAAGCAACTTTCAAAGCATTAGCTATGTTAAGAGAGCCAATTCAAATTGCAAAAACAAGAACACTTGGTTTGAAAAAAGTATTTAACGGATAAAACAAAGTCAGTATGTCATCGGTCAGTAAGTCAATGACCAATGTCTGAATGACCTAATGACTATCAAGTATGAAAAAAATAAAAATAACATTAGTAAAAAGCCCGATTGACCGGCCAGAGCGTCAGAAATTAACGCTGAAGGCAATGGGGCTGAATAAGCTTAATGCTTCAAGAGAAGTAGAAGCTACTCCACAGATTTTAGGAATGGTTCGCAAAATGAATCACCTGATAAAAGTGGAAGCAGTATAAAATTTACCAATGTGCAAATGATTGAAAGTTTCACTTATCGAACACAATTGGCACATTAGTTTATTAACCAAGCGAGCTCTGAATGCTTTCGGGGCGTTAAGTAAAAAATAAAGGCAAAATGAAATTACATCAGTTAAGACCTGCAAAAGGCGCAACACAAAAAGACAAACGGATAGGACGGGGTGAAGCCTCCGGTCATGGTGGTACATCTACAAAAGGTAATAAAGGTGGACAGAGCCGGGCAGGTTATAAAAGAAAGATGGCGCATGAAGGCGGGCAGATGCCTATTCAGCGTCGTATTCCTAAACGCGGCTTCACTAATATTCATCGTATAGAATTTAGAGTTTTTAATCTTGGTCAGATTGAACAGCTTGCAGAAAAATATGGCTTTAAAGAAGTTTCATTTGAAAATCTTTACAGCAACAAACTGATTAGTCAGAATGACCGGGTAAAAATTTTAGGAAACGGTGAATTGAAAAGCAAGCTGACATTTAAAGTAAATGCTGTAAGTGAAAAAGCAAAAGCTGGCATTGAAGCTGCCGGTGGTTCGGTAGAACTTGTTAGCTAATTTTCTTTAACTTGCAATGACGCATTAACCGGATGCGTTTTTTTGTTTAAAGTCTCAAAAAATTTCAGCAACTGTGAAGAAATTAATTAAAACATTAAGGAATATCTGGAGTATAGAAGATTTGCGCAGCAAGATCATCTTTACCCTGCTCCTGATATTTATTTACCGTGTAGGTTCTCATATTGTATTGCCGGGAATAGATCCGAATGCAATAGCTGATCAAATGAAGGGTGCGCAAACAGGTATTCTTGGATTGATCGATACGTTTGCAGGTGGTGCATTTTCACAGGCATCAATATTTGCATTGGGTATTATGCCTTACATTTCTGCATCCATATTTATGCAATTGATGACGGTGCTGGTACCGCAGATGCAGAAAGTACAAAAAGAAGGCGATAGCGGCCGCAAAAAAATTAATCAATGGACACGTTACCTCACTGTAGGCGTTACACTTTTACAGGCATCTGCTTATGTTGCATTTCTTAAAGGGATGACACAGAATGGTGGTATGATTCCGGGATACGAAAGTTATTTTTGGTTATCAACAGTTGTTGTTCTTTCTGCAGGTACAATGTTTGTAATGTGGATGGGCGAAAAAATTACTGATAAAGGTTTGGGTAATGGTACATCACTCATCATCATGGTAGGTATTCTTGCCCGCTTGCCGCAATCTTTTGCACAGGAATTTGTAGCTAAGTCAAACCGTTCCGGTGACATTTTAATTTTTATTG
Source organism: Bacteroidota bacterium (assembly GCA_031418795.1). GTDB lineage: Bacteria > Bacteroidota > Bacteroidia > Chitinophagales > Chitinophagaceae > VBAS01. Next base: position 9,365 of record JANOJO010000103.1, read on the forward strand.
TGGAGATAGCCATACTCATTGCAATTATTCTTGGTTGTATATTATTAATACAGGGTACAAGAAAAATTACAATTAATTATGCCAAACAAATAGCAGGCGGCAACAGGCAGTTTACAGGTGCAAGACAATTTTTGCCAATAAAAGTAAACAGCGCCGGTGTAATGCCAATCATCTTTGCCCAGGCAATTATGTTTTTACCTACATTATTTTCTTATGCCAATTCTGAAACTGCAAAAGGCATTGGCCGGGTTTTTTCTGATCAAACAAATATCTGGTACATGGTTGTTTATTCAGTTGTTGTTATTGGTTTCACTTTTCTTTATACCGCATTAATTTTTAATCCAAAACAAATAGCTGAAAACCTGAAACAAAACAACGGGTTTATTCCCGGTGTAAAACCAGGTCAGCCAACTGCGGATTATATTGGCGCTGTCATGGATAAAGTAACATTGCCCGGCGCTGTATTACTGGCATTGATTGGTATTTTACCGGGTATAGCCCAGTTGATGGGTGTTACGCAGGGTTTCTCAAATTTCTTTGGAGGCACTTCTTTATTAATTATGGTGGGTGTGGTGCTGGATACGTTGCAGCAAATAGAAACACAACTTTTAATGCGCCAGTATGATGGTTTAATGAAGAGCGGAAGAATACAGGGAAGGCAAACCCTTTCGCAAACAGCAATATAATTTTTTATTAAAACGAAATAAAAAACCCGGCAACCAAATTTGCCGGGTTTTATTTATAAATAAGATATTTGCATTATGATTATTTGTAAAACAAATGAGGAAGTAGAGTTGATGCGCAGAAGCGCTTTGCTGGTAAGTAACACACTTACTGAAATTGCAAAGATTCTAAAGCCGGGTATTAAAACACTTTCTTTGGATCAGATGATTGGAAGTTTTGTAAATGATCATCACGCCACTCCATCTTTTTTAAAATATAACGGCTACCCGTTCAATTCCTGTATTTCTGTAAATGATGTGGTGGTGCATGGTTTTCCCAATCAATATGAATTAAAGGATGGCGATATTATTTCTATTGATATTGGTGTGGTGCTAAACGGTTGGCATGGTGATCATGCTTACACATTTGCCATTGGTGATCAGGGTGCAGACGTGGAGCAACTGATAAGAGTAACCAAAGAATCCTTATACAAGGGAATTGAAAAAGCAATTATTGGCAACCGTGTTGGTGATATTTCATTTGCCATACAGGATCATACAGAAAAAAAATATGGATATGGTGTGGTGAGGGAATTAGTAGGGCATGGGCTTGGCAGAAAACTACATGAAGACCCCCAGGTGCCTAACTATGGTAAGCGGGGCAACGGGCCAAAATTAAAAGACGGAATGGTGCTGGCAATAGAACCCATGATAAACATGGGAACAAAAAATGTTTTTACAGAGTCTGATGGATGGACAGTGAGAACCAAAGATGGAAAACCATCCGTGCATTTTGAACATGATGTTTGTATAAGAAAAAATTTTGCGGACATTCTTTCTGATTACACCACAATCGAAGCAGCAGAAAGAGCAAATGAAAATTTGTTTTGTGAACTTCAGCCGGCATACCAGACGGCTTAAGCTGCCGGCACATTAATGATCGCTTCAGTTCCTTTGCTTTTTTCACTTACAATATTTATTGTTCCTTCCATTGTTTTTTTTATTCATCCAACTGGTCTTTCAACTGTACAAAACTCCACGCAGTAAATGGAATTGCCAGAATTAAAAAAAATACCAACCAGCATTTAGTCAGCAAATAAACAAGCAGAACAATCAGCATCAGGTAAACCGGGTAAATAAAAACAAGCAAAGCAATCAATACAGAATCTACATGCACTGTACTGCGTAGTTTTAGTAACACAATTTTTTTCAATGGCAAATAAAAAGGAGCATGTATAAGCATGCCAACCCATGCTGGAACAAACAATAAAATTTTTGTAATGATTGATGGTTTTAATTCCAGCAGCTTTCTTTGTTTTTGTTTATTGCTTTTTTCTATTTCAAAAACCAATGGTTCCAGTTCTTTTTTCAGATGGTTGTTGAATGTTTGATTTCTTATTCCTTCAGCAGCATTTGCATCCATCTCATCCATGGTAAAAATATTACCGAAATTGACAAATACATTTTTACCAAACCGCCGGAAAGAACTGTAGTTAATGCCAACGGGCAATATTTTCAATGGAATATTTTCATCCTGGCATTTAATGGCAAGCCTTGCCGTACCTTTTTTTAATGAACGTAAATGCCATTCATTTACACAAAGCCCCTCGCTGAAAATAAGCACCACACCATTATTTCTGAAAATATCTATACAGGCATCAAAGGTTTTATAATTTTCAGAAAGATTTTCCACGCCTTCACTTGGGCGATAGACAGGCAGCATGCGCAGTACACCCAAAATTTTACTTACTCTTTTTTTTATAAACATATCACCTCTTGTCAGCGACCAGATGGGTTGTTGAAAAAGTAAATCAAGCAGTACGGCATCTAAAAAAGAATTGGGATGATTGCAGGCAAGCATCAGCGGGCCTTTTTCTTTCAGCAACTCAGGTTTGTTGATTATTATCCTTCGGCAGAATATAAACCGGGCAAACCCAATAAATATTTTTAAAAAAGAATAAAGCATGGTGTTGTAATAATAATTAATAATTAATGATTTTTGTTCCTTGGAAAAACATTTAATTGTAATTGGCGGTGGTGCTGCTGGTTTTTTCTGTGCGGTGAATGCTGCAAGAATGAACCCGGCATTAAAAGTTACCATCATTGAAAAAAGCAACAAACTGCTTTCAAAAGTAAAAGTGAGCGGCGGTGGCAGGTGTAATGTAACACATGCTTGTTTTGATATTGCAGCGATGAACAGGTGCTATCCCCGCGGATTGCATTTTGTAAAAAAATGTTTTCATCAATTTTTTACTACTGATACCATCAAATGGTTTGAAGAAAGAGGAGTGAAGTTGAAAACAGAAAAAGACGGAAGAATGTTTCCGGTAACAGATTCGTCACAGTCGGTGATAAATTGTTTGATGAAAGAAGCAGATCTATTTGGAGTGGATATTTTGATGAATAAGAATGTTAAGGAAATTAATGTTCTCCGGAAGGAGCCCTTCGGACAATGTTCAATTTTCAATGTTCAATGTTCAAGTGGAGAGTCTTTTAATGCAGATTATGTTTGTGTCGCTTCGGGTGGTTTTCCTAAATCATCTATGTTTGACTAGCTGAAAGAACTGGGTCACTCAATTGAAGAACCTGTGCCATCTTTATTTACTTTCAACCTGCCCGGACATTTAATTACAAAACTGATGGGAGTGAGTGTGGAGAAAGCAAATGTGAAAATTGTTGGAACAAAATTAGAAG
>JANOJO010000104.1:0-5992 GCA_031418795.1 Bacteroidota bacterium
GCTATGGCAAAGGCACGACAAATCGTCAAACGCCGCAAGGCGGTGACCAATATTCGGAAGATCACCAATACGATGCAGCTCATCGAGCAGCAAGCAAATAAAATGTTGTTTGAGATTGTACAAAGTAGGCGCCGAAACAAATTCCAATCCATATTAATAAGGCGATGGTCAATACCCACCAATTGCCTATTCTCTTGCTCAGGCGGCTCATCGTCAAGGCTCCAACCATAGCCACCAACTGAATAATGATGATGGTGATCAGAAGTTTTGGTTCGTCTTCTTGCTTGGGAAAAATTTCTTTTTTACTAAAACCGGCGGCTACCAGCATGACGGTTTGCACACCCATACTGTATAAAAAAAAGCTCATTAAAAATCTTCTTAAAGAAGGCATCTGCTTAAGCTGGTTCCATACAAGTTTTAATTCATGAAAACCATTTGATAAAACATTTTTTTTTGATTGTTGATCTGCACGGGCTGAAGCTTCAGGCAATAGCCTGAATGGTATTTGAGCAAAACCCAACCACCATAACCCTGTAAGTAAAAAAGATATCCGGGCGCCAATTGATTTATCGGCTTCACTTAATCCAAACCAACCTGGCCTGAGAATAATGACAAAACAAATCAATTGAAGTAATACGCTTCCTATATAGCCCATCGCAAATCCTTTTGCACTGATTCTGTCCTGGTCCTGTGGCGCAGCAATATCGGGCAAGTAAGAATTATAAAACACAAGACTGGCCCAGAAACCAAAAGCAGCGATAGCAAATGCAATAATTCCGTATTCAATATTTTCTTTTGTAAACCAGAAAAGCCCCACACAGGCGGCGGATCCTAAGTAACAAAAACCTTTTAACCAGGATTTCTTATTTCGACGGTAATCAGCAATGGAGCTAAGTATAGGGGAAGTAAATGCTACTAACAGAAAAACAACTGCAAGAGCATAGTTCTGCAGTGCCGTGTTAATGAATTTTCTTCCAAAAAAATTTACATAAGAAGGTTCATTTGAGTTGGAAGCTGCGGTGATAGCTACATAGTAAGCTGGAAAAATTGTAGAAGTGATTACTAAATTATAGGCGGAGTTAGCCCAGTCGTACATTGCCCAGCCATTGATTACTTTTTTGGATGCAGTTTGCATGCCGTTGGTTTTAGTGAGGGGGAAGATAAAGAGAAAATATTTATTCTATTTCTGTCACACCACTGAAGATGATAGCCAATAAAATAATAGCGGCAATAATGCGATAAACACCAAATGCACGGAAGCCATAAATTTTTAGATAATTAATAAAGAAACGAATAGCAAACATGGCTACTGCAAATGCTACAAGATTGCCAACGATAAATGAAACCATGTTCTCTTTGTTTTCCATAATGATTTCATAACCCTTTCTTATAATCAACCCATTATTCCAGTCTTTTAAAAAAATGGTATAGCAACTTGCAGCCAGCATAGTAGGCACAGCAAGAAAAAAAGAAAACTCTGCGGCAAGATGCCTTGTAAATTTTTGCTGCATACCACCGATGATGGATGATGCACTGCGGCTTACACCCGGCACCATGGCCAGCACCTGCCAGCAACCAACTATAAAGGCTTTGGGAAAACTAATCTGGTCATCAGACTCAATAGTATTCACACGAAACACTTCATCAACAACAAGAAGAATGATACCTCCTATTAACATAGCAATTGCAACGGTTGTTGGGCTTTCAAGCAGTGCATCAATTTTATCTGAAAACAAATAACCAAGCAGCAGTGCCGGCAACACACCCACAATAAGTTTTACATAAAACTGCCAGCGGCGAAATTCAAAAAATTTTCTCCAATACAAAACAACTACTGCGAGTATAGCGCCAAACTGAATTGATACTTCAAACAGTTTTGTAAATTCATCTTTATGAATACCCAACAGGTAGCTGACTATGATCATATGGCCAGTGCTGGAAATGGGAAGAAACTCTGTAAGCCCTTCTACAATGGCGAGAATGATGGCATCAACAATACTCATTGAAAAAATTTAAAAACCCCGATTTATTCGGGGTCAAATTATTAATTATTCATTATTAATTCTTAATTGAATTATCCTTTCGGCTTTTTAAAAATTGCATATATCTCTATCACTAATCCGGCTACAATTAATATTGGCGCCACAGTGATGCGGGTAAAACTATATACTTCATCATAATTAAATACAGCGGGGTCATTGCTTTTTCCGCCTGCCATTAAGAGCATGCCCGCACCAATTACTACCACACCAATCAGCATCAGCTTCAAGTTTTGTTTTTCAAAAAGGTTTGTTGCGGGAGGAGTTGTTGATTTCTTTTCTGCCATAAAGGAAAAATTGAGGCTGCAATATAGGAAAAAAAGCAGCCCCTCTAAATCTCTCCGCTGAAAGGCGGAAGACTTTGGAAGCATCTTGAGAAGGGCAAATTTTTTACAATGAAGTTTTTGCAGATTTCAGGCTTGTGTGTTGGCTCTCCCTCCCTTCGGGATAACCAAGCAAAGCGAAGGTTAGGAACGTAGTTCGGGGATGGGCTTTTAATACAACTCATCCAGCTTCATACGCAGGTATTTTAATACACTTCGGTGAGTACTAAACAGTGTGATGCTGATGCCCAGCAGTATTAAAACAAAACCCAGCAACAAAAGAGATTGTGTGTCGTGCAGTTTTTTAAATCCATCAAAGAAATTTTCTGCCACTACTAAAAGAGTATAAACTATTGCAGTCGCTATTACTCCGCTGATGGCGCCATTGATAATGGCTCTGAAATTTAAGGGCCGGGCAATATACCAGCGGGTGGCGCCTACCATTTGCATAGTCTTTATTAAAAACCGGTTGCTGAACATGGCCAGGCGGATGGTGTTGTCAATTAAAATAATCACCATTATAGAAATAAGAATGGCTATTACTAATAATATAATACTCGCAGTTTTGAAATTTGAAGTCATATTTCCAACCACGGCAGTTGGGTAGCGTACCTCATCTACTATATAAAATTTAGAAATATCTTCTTTGATGGAAACTAATTTGGCTGAGTCTAAGTATTCTGCTTTTAATTTAAAATCAATACTTGTGGGCAGCAGGCTGTAATCAATAAATTCAGTAAAATCTTCTCCTCCGGTTTTCGCCCATTCTTTTTTGGCTGTTTCTTTATCAGTATATGTTACTTCTCTTGTATAAGGTTGAGCGGTTATATAGTTTTGCAAACTTTCCCTTGCTGTGTCTTTAATATTTTGTTTTAAAAACACATGCACCTCCACACTTTCTTTTATGTTTTTAATCATCTTACGGCCATTGATTGCAAACAGGCCAATAATGCCTAATACGGTTAACACTAATGTGACGCCTAATATGGACATGAAATAAGATGGCTTACCGCGTTTGATGGAAGATTTGCCTGCTTTTACCATGAGTAATGATTTTGTCCGAAGGAATCCTCCGGAGGTTTTTATGGATGAAGTCAATCTGCTTTTTGGTTGCAGTTAGACGGGCAAATGTAACAGATTTAAAAATGCAATCCGTAAATTTGTCGCTCATCTAACGATTGGTGCCGGTTGATATTTTGAGTTGGCAGAAAGAATAATTTTTTTAAATCTTCTTTCACATTTCAGTTCACTGTCTTTATATGAAACGATGCATTGTTCAGCATACTATTGAATAAAATCAACACAGAGGGTTTGTGTTGAAAAAAAATTGATTCAATGTAAGGAAGTGGCTCAATTTATAAAATAAGCGAACATTAAAAAACAAAATGAGTAATAAATACTGAGAATGGAATATAAGTTTAGAGAAATAGAGCAAAACTGGCAAGAGCATTGGAAAAAAACAAATGCTTATAAAATTGAGAATGATTTTTCCAGGCCCAAATATTATGTGCTCGATATGTTTCCTTATCCCAGTGGCGCCGGTTTGCATGTGGGTCATCCGTTGGGTTATATAGCAAGCGATATTTACAGCCGCTATAAAAGACTAAAAGGATTTAATGTGCTGCACCCGATGGGTTTCGACAGTTTTGGTTTACCCGCTGAGCAATATGCTTTGGAAACAGGACAGCATCCTGCAGAGACGACAAAGAATAATATTGCCACTTTTAAAAGTCAGTTGGATAAAATTGGTTTTTGTTACGATTGGAGCCGTGAAGTACAAACCAGCGACCCGAAATTTTATAGATGGACGCAATGGATTTTTTTGCAACTCTACAATAGTTATTTCTGCAATACTGAAAAAAAAGCTTTACCAATTTCTAAGTTGATAGAAAAATATTCTGCTAAAGGTGCGATGCCTAAAACCGGTGAGCCAATCTCCGGTACACATTTTACCGCTGAGGAATGGAACGGCTATACAAAAAATCATCAAGAAGAAATTTTAATGAAACGCCGTCTTGCATTCAGCGCTTATGGTGAAGTAAACTGGTGCGAAGCATTGGGAACTGTACTTGCAAATGATGAAGTGGTGAATGGCGTGAGTGAACGTGGCGGCCATCCGGTAGAAAAAAGAAAAATGCGCCAGTGGTATTTGCGGATAACTTCTTATGCTGACAGATTATTGGAAGGATTGGAGACTGTTGATTTTAGTGACAGCATGAAAGAGATGCAGAGGAATTGGATTGGGAAAAGTAGTGGTGCAGAAATAAGTTTCGAGCTACGAACTACGAGCCACGAGAAAAAGAACTCGCAGCTCGCAGCTAAAAGCTCAAAGCTTTTAGTTTATACAACAAGACCCGACACCATCTTCGGTGTTGACTTTATGGTGCTTGCTCCGGAGCATGAATTGGTAAATAAAATAACAACTGCTGCGCAAAAAGAAGCAATAGAAAAATATTTACAATATGTAAAAAGCCGGAGTGACAGAGAACGGCAAGCTGATGTAAAACAAATTACGGGTTGCTTCACAGGTGCGTTTGCAATTAATCCTTTTGATGGAAGAGAGATTCCTGTCTGGATATCTGAATATGTGCTGGCCGGTTATGGTACGGGTGCAATAATGGCTGTGCCCTGCGGCGACCAACGTGATTTTGCTTTTGCAAATCATTTTAAAATTCCCATCACCAATATTATTGGCGAACATTATAATGGTGAAGAAGCCAACGCAACTAAAGATGCCATTTTACAAAACTCAGATTTTTTAAATGGGTTGCTGATGAAAGATGCTATTGATGTGGCGATAAATAAAATAGAAGAAGATGGTGTGGGTAAAAGAAAAGTGAATTATAAAATGAGGGATGCAGGTTTCAGCCGCCAACGATACTGGGGCGAGCCGTTTCCAATTATTTGGCAAGACGGAATTGCAATTCCGTTAGATGCAGAAGAACTTCCATTGGAGTTGCCGCATGTAGATAAATATGGACCGGGGCCATCGGGTGAAGGACCGCTGGCAAATTTGACTGATTGGGTTTCAATGAAAGACCTCACCCCTAACCCCTCTCCAAAGGAGAGGGGAAGAAGAGAAACCTCCACCATGCCCGGTTATGCCGGCAGCAGTTGGTATTTTTTAAGATATATGGATCCATTTAATGACAAAGAATTTTGCAGCCGCAAAGCAAGTGATTACTGGAAACAGGTTGATTTATACATTGGCGGAACAGAACATGCCGTAGGGCATTTATTATACAGCCGCATGTGGACAAAAGTTCTTTTTGATTTGGGATTGATTGGGCATGATGAGCCATATAAAAGATTGGTGAACCAGGGGATGATAACTGGGGTATCTGAATTTATCTACAGATATAATCCTGATGAAAATCCCGACTCTAAATTTATGGGAACAGTAATCCCATATTTTAATATAGATATTAGTAATCTACTATTTGATTCCTCAAGCCCAGCGGCAATGATGGCAAAAGGAGAAGCAGAGTTCTATTTTTCTTATGATGCTATATCTGCTGGAGATGAAAATAAGTTTGATCCAAGAAGTGTCAATATAACTTATGTTGATACGAATAAACTTAATGTGACAGAGTTAGTAAAGAATGAAAGTAAATACTCTAAAGCTTTTTT
>JANOJO010000105.1:0-6874 GCA_031418795.1 Bacteroidota bacterium
CAAGAGTTCCAATCCACAAACATCATATGGAAACATTTATTGGGAGAATTTCAAAATGATTTCAAGTGGGAGTAAAAATTCTGTTCAGGAATACACTTTTGGAAATCCCGATAATCTTCCTGTTCGAGATGTCATTTTTCAAATACAATGCAATAAACCATTTGACACAGCATACATGTTTCATCAACCTCCGGTGAAAGATAAAGATGGAAGTATCGATTTCAAAAGCATTGGAATAAGGGAAGCTTATTGCAGATTATCACCGGATAAAAAAGTTGTGACATTTACAGCAAGTTATCTTGCACCAAGTCAAAAAATTAAAATTATAATTCATAAGCAATTAGGGTCATCTATTTCAATCCCCGGTGTTAGAAAAATGTTTTAGCTAATTTTTTGCTTTAAATGATTCTTCTGCTGCTTTCTCTTGGGCAATTCTTGCACATTCTTTCTTGAACATGAAATCAATATATCCGTCACCAGCTTCTTGTAATTTTCTATCAACTTTTTCAAATGATGAAAGCTTTCCCATTGTGCCACCAACAGTTTCATTGTAGTGTCTTTGCCCTTGTTGGTAGCATCAAGAAAGCAGCACGCCTCCGTTGGTGTGATGCGTGGCCTTGTGCATAGCCCACCAACGGGATGAAGCAGAGATATTTCTTTTCTTAACATTGAAAATTTTTAAGCCAAATGATATTTTTCAACTGCCTTACCTTCGCAGCCACTATGAGTAATCCGCTGCCACACGATGATATAAAACCTTTTTCTTCCTCAGAAAAAGCCAAGAAGCAACAGGTGGAAGAAATGTTTGACAGCATTGCCGGCAAATACGATTTTATGAACCGTTTTTTTTCCGCAGGCATTGATAGGGCATGGAGAAAACAAACCATCCGTCTGCTTGAAAAAGATAATCCCCAAAAAATTCTTGATATGGCAACCGGCACAGCCGATATGGCCATCATGGCCTGCCGCATTTTAAAACCTGAAATGGTAACAGGCATTGACCTGTCTGACGGGATGCTGGAACTGGGAAGAAAAAAGATTGAGAAAGAAGGCCTTGCATCACATATTCAATTGCTAAAAGGCGATGGAGAGGCAATAAACTTTCCTGACAATTCGTTTGATGCGGTGACGGTGGCCTTTGGTGTAAGAAACTTTGAAAACCTTGAAAACGGATTGAAAGAAATGCTCCGGGTGTTGAAGCCGGGAGGCAAAATGGTGGTGCTTGAATTTTCAAAACCAAAGCCGGGATTCAGAAATTTGTACAACCTGTATATGGGTATAGTGGCGCCGGAAGTGGCTCGGTGGTTCAAACAAAATAAAGATGCTTACCGCTACCTCAACAGATCGTCAAATGCTTTTCCAGACCGTCAGCATTTCACTGATATTTTAAACCGTGTTGGATTTACCAATACCGAATGTAAACCGTTAAGCTTTGGAATATGTTGCATATACAGCGGAAGAAAATTATAAAGCCTGCCCCGTTTTTATTATTCATTATCCTGTTCAGTTGCACTTATACTTCTGTATCTGCACAAGCAGAGCTTTACCAAACTGATCATGATGCCAAGCCTTATTATTTTGGCATTACACTTGGCGCAAATATTTCCCGGTTTCAATTAGAGCCTCATTCAAGATTTCTTTTGTATGATACCGTGCAGGTAGTAGAACCTTTGAACTCCGCAGGATTTGCCCTTGGCCTCAGCGCTACTTTAAATCTTACTAAAAGATTTGAAGCAAGGTTTAATCCCACTTTGCAGTTTACAGAAAGAAGTATTTTTTACAAACTTAAATATCCTGATCCATTAGATGGCACCGATGTAACTAAAAAAGTGGAGTCAGTAATTTTTACTTTTCCATTTCAGTTAAAATTCAACAGCGATCGTATTGGAAATTTCAGAGTATATATGCTGGGTGGTGCAAAAGTTGATCTTGATCTTGCTGCTAATGCCCGTGCAAGACGTGCCGAAGATTTAGTTAAATTAGAAAAGTCGGATTATGGTATTGAACTGGGGGTGGGGTTTAATTTTTATTTTCAGAGTTTTATTTTTTCTCCGGAAATAAAAGTGAGCAACGGCCTGCGTAATATTCATGGCCGGGATGAAACCCTTAAATATTCCAATGTAATAGATCGCATTCAATCCCGCATGATTGTTTTTTCGCTGCACCTGGAAGGATGAGTATTAGTTCTGCCTGCCGCCATCCACAAAAATCCTTTTCACATCCCTGTCATCATTTATTATTTTATAAAAATCATCAATGTAGCTGATGCAAGATGCTTTCACTTTTGGTATTAAATATTCATTTTTGCGGACAAGATTGTAAAGCGCTTCTTTTTTATCATTAAAAATTTTAATAACCTCTTTCAGTTCATCCATGCTGCGGGGAAAACCACGGTTCAGTCTTTCTCTTACACTGCTGATCTGATTCTGCAATTGCTCGTCAATAGTGGCATAAGGAGGATCTACAAAACCACAGATATCAAAATCATAAGCTACAACAAATGGCCTTGTATTAGCATCATCTTTCGGGCCAATCAGTTTTACATTGTGATAGGCCGGCACTGACCAGTCAGTATTTCCAATCAGGTATTCAAACAAGGTTACTAATGTCATCTGGTTGCGGTTTGTTACTTCTGTATTGAAAGTAATCCCTTCTATTTCCACCATGCCATTTCTTTTTGCCATATCATCCACATCTTCTATCATAAAAGCAAATTGTGTATAGGGTTTGCGTTTTCCCGCTGCATCTGTAAAATTTACTTTCATCATTCTTGTACGAAGGCTTTTTTCTGTAAGTAAATTGTAAATTTTATAAACCAGGAATTCTTTTATCGCCAGTTGAGCAGCTTCTTCACCTGTATTGCAACTATTAGAAAGTTTTAGTTCTTTAAATTTTGAAAAAGGCCCTGTACTGTCTTTACGGAAATTGAGTTTAAGCCCCGGCATATAACAGTGTTCTCTTCTGAATTCTCCCCTGGCAGAAACTTCTATCTTTTGGGATACACTGACACCATCAGCAAACTTCATGGATAATGTGGCTGGCAAAAACCTTTTTTTTAGTTTTTTACCCAGCATATCTTTCATGTCCATTTCCAGCGTGGCTTCGATCATGGATTGTTCTGCAAAAAATTTTACCTTATCAATTTTCTGTGCTGATGCAGAAATTGAAATTGTAAAAACTACTGTCAACAGGAAATAAAAAAAATTTTTCATAACTAACAATTTTGATGATGGAATAAAATAGTCTGGTTAAAATAAAAAATTATAAAAGCTGTACCTGTAAATTATTTTATCACTTCACTGATTACTTTGCCAATAGATCCATTTGGCATTTGAATTCTCAACAAAGCGGCAATGGTTGGCGCTATATCGGTCATATAAGTTTCCCGGTTTGTTTTTCCTTTATTGATGCCCCATCCATACCAAAGCAACGGAATATGTGAGTCATAAGGATTCCATAAACCATGCGTGGTGCCTGTGCTGCCAAAATTTTCTATCCAGCCCGGTTGTAAAATTATTTGTATATCGCCACAACGTGGAGGGTAATATCCATTTACCAGCATCTCTTTTATTTTTGCCGGTAATGGTGTTTCCATCATTTCTTCTAATTCAAATACCCTTGCAACGCCATTTTGTTTTGAAAGCGAATCAATAATCAATTTTATAATTTCTTCACGGTTTAATTTTGCTTCGCTTATCAGTTTATTATTAAGCGAAACCTGGTAATTGGAAGTAATTAATATTAAATCTGCCTGTTTGTATTTGTCTTTCAATTGCTGGTTCAATTGCTCCATGATAGGCCCTTCATTAAAAATACCGTAAGGCAGTTTATTTTCTTTCATAAAACCCGGCACATGTGCCACGCCATGATCAGCAGAAAGAAAAACAGTGTATTGCCCCTGCCCCACTTTACTATCGAGATAGTTTAGAAATTCGCCAAGGTCCTGATCCAGCCGCAGAAAATCATCTTCCTGTTCCATAGAATTTGGCCCAAAACCATGTCCGATAATATCTGGTGAAGAAAGACTTATTGCAAGAATATCGGTAACAGCATCCTCACCTAATTTTTCACCTTCTATAGCTGCTTTTACCATATCAAATGTAAATGTGTTGCCCTGTGGTATGGAGGTAATAACACTGTAACCTTTGCCCATGAATTTTTTTAAATCGTACGGAAAACCAACACCAATATTTTTGTTTTCATAAGGTTTGTCATCTGCTGTGCTCTGCGTATAAGTATTTACAGGGTATAAAGTCATCCATCCTTTTTCATAATATTTGTCCACTAATTTTTTTGCATTAAAATCTTTTACCCATTGCGGCAGATCGGTCATATAATAAGTAGAGCTAATCCAGTTTCCATTGCTGCCATCATACCAGTAAGCGGCATTGGCAGTATGGCCTGCGGGTAAAATAGAACCGCGGTCTTTAAAAGCCACACCAATTACTTTGCTTTGAAAATTAGTTGCCAGTTTCAGTTCATCGCAAATAGAAGTTACCAGCATATTGCGTGGGCTTTGCAAACCAGCCGCAGTTGGGCTGCCTACAGTTTTCACCGTTTTATCTTCTGTACAATATACTTCACGCTGCTGTGCATTATCCCACCAAAGATTGCCGGTGATACCATGAATAGCAGGCACGGAACCTGTGTAAATTGTAGCGTGACCCGGCGCAGTTACTGTGGGTGCATAAGGTATCAATGTGTTTTCGCAACTGAAACCCTGGTTCAGCATTCTTTTAAAACCACCAGTAGGAGCATAACGATCATAATAGCGGTAGAGAAAGTCCCAGCGCATTTGATCCACCACTATACCCACCACTAATTTGGGTCTTTGCAGATTTTCTCCGGGTACAGCGGAGGGCTGCGCTATTGCAGAAGTAAAAAGGAATAAGGTAAATGAAAAAGAATATATGCGACGCATAAAAACTTGTTTTTATAAAGATAGGGCAAATGAGGATATGGTTGCAGAGGCGGGGAGTTCGTTAATCTTTTTTGAGTAACCTGTTAAGCACAGGATAAATATTGACATTAAAATAACGTTCAGCATCTTCAGGATTTGTAAAACCACCATGTATAAAAAACTCTATTTTGCTATTATCATTTATGATGATTGTAGTGGGGAATCCTTTTTTAAAATTTAAATAATGGCAGGAATCAATTGTTGTCGAAAAAACCGGGTAAGTCATTTTGTGTTTTTCAGATAATTTTTCAATAGCTTCTTTTTTCTCAAATGTGATAGATAGAAACTGAAAATCTGTTTTCGTTTTAAAATTTTGGTAAAGATTTTCCAGCGTATTCATTTCAGCAATGCAGGGAGCACAGGCTTCAAACCAAAAGTTAATAAATGTTATTTTATTCTTCAGGCTTTCGTTTGTAAAACTATTTCCCTGTAAAGATTTAATTTCAAAAGCAGGCAAGGTTTTGCCAACAAGATAACTGCCCCCCATTTTTAGAGAATCAAGAAACAGCTTTATTTTTTCTTCTTCAGTTTGAGCAACGGTGATAAATTGTTGTAAGAAAAAAAATATGATGAAAATTAATTTCATGATCAAATTTGTAATTAATTCAGAAACGAAATGAAAATTGTTTTATTTCAAAAATAAAATTCAACACTTCCTTGTCTGCATTATTATTTTTTCAATCATTAAGTGATATTCTTTTATCAGGGCTGTGAGTTAGCAAGCCCCTCCTTCGGAGAGGTTTGGGGAGGCTTCTAAAACTCAAACACTCTCCTGTGCATATTCCACCTGATTCCTGCAGATATAATTGTTGTTTTTGTGGATAATGAAGGGTTAGCTGCCACATCAAATTTTCTGTATGTACCCGATGCCTCAATAAATAAATTTTCTTTCAACTCATAAGAAACAAGCAGAGATGCCAGTGCAGTTTTTGATTCTATACCAGATACAAGTGTATAGCCATAATCACCCACACGGTAAGGTGGCCGGTTGGGTAAAAAAATATTTGCTCCGTAATTTCTATTGCCCGTATCAAGTCCTTGTTTCCAATACATAATTTTTCCAAGCAAAGTCCATCTTGGTGCTGGTTGATATCGGGCAATGCCGATAAATTCACTAAAGTTGGCGCCGAGCGGATGAGCCAGCGGTTGATTGTAATGCGTATAATTGGCCACCGAATCACGATGCGAATAGGTGAATGGCCTTACACGGTTATGTTCAAGTTGCAAATCAAGATTTTTTATGCCAAGCACATCAATGTATTTTGCGCCGAGTTGTACTCCCCATTTGTTTGCCCACCAGCCATCATTCTTTTTTATTTCTTTTAAATTAAATTCATCTAATAAAAATTGTCCGTAAAACTGGAAACGCTTCAGGGCATTTAATTTAAAATCAATGCCGGCTACTGAATTATCAAAGCTTCCGTTTTGCTGTTCAATAGATCGGTAAAAAATTACTGGATTCAGGTAGCCGAATTCAAACCGGTTACTGCGGCCAAAGATGATGCCTTCAAACAATCCAATATTTAAACTCTTTGTAATATTTACATCAAGATGATGAAAAACTCCATATTTTTTTGGCAACAACCTGTCGGGCCCGCGGGGCTCGGCTGTGTGCAGTTCCATAAATAGATTCTGGTAATTAAATTTCCAGACTCTTGTATTCAGTTTCAGAAAAAGCGTATTGTTGCTGAAATCACTTAAGAATAAACTCCGGTAACCATTGCCAATAAAATTTCTGTCGTAACCAAAAGTCACATCAATATATTTTGCAGCATTAAAAGTAAAATAACCTCTTGCATCAAAATAGTCGAAGCCGGTACCTTTAAAATTTTTATAATAACCGGCACCGGGTACCGATTGAAATTTGTTTTCCCAATCCTGCACATACATGGCATCTCTTTCCTGGTTATCAAT
>JANOJO010000106.1:0-14486 GCA_031418795.1 Bacteroidota bacterium
GCTACAGCTTTACCTTTTTTGTCCACTACTATTTGTTCCGTAATACTCATACAAGAAATAATTTGAAAGTAAGTTACAAATTTATTTTAGCAATATCCAGAATGATGCGTATGAGAAAGTTTCAAAAAAAATAATAAGAAATGAATGTTACTTCTTTTTCTTTACCGTTACCTTCTTCTTTGATTCGGTTGCTTTCTTTTTTGGAGCCGCCTTCTTCTTCCCAAAAGCATTTGGCACCTGCGCCAAAATCATTTTCTTAATTTCTTCCAATGACAAATCTTTCAAATCATCTGCCGTGTATTTAGTATCATCCGCCTTCTTTGATAATCGAAGAATTTTTTTACCAAACTTAATCACAGGGCCCCAGCGGGCATTTTCAACAGAAATTTTTTCTTCGGGCCAGTGTTGTATATAGCGGTTTGCTTCTTTTTTAATTTTTGCTTCCACCAGTTCATTTATATCTGCCTGGCTTAATTTATCATGGTTATAACGGCGCGGCACATTTATGAACATATCATTCCATTTAATATACGGACCAAATCTTCCTTTACCTTTTGTTACCCCCTTACCATCATACATAGCAATCGGCGCATCGGCTTTTTGTTTTTCTACAATCAGGGCTATCGCTCTGTCCATATCTATTTCCAGCGGGTCTTCACCTTTTGGTATAGAAATAAACTGTTCGCCAAATTTTACATACGGACCAAATCTTCCGTTATTAACATACACTTCCAATCCTTCATATTCACCAAGTGTAAGTGGCAGTTTGAAATGGTCAAGTGCTTCTTCCAGCGTTATCGTTTCTATACTCTGGTCTTTTTTTAAGCCGGCAAAATGCGGTTTCTCGTTTTCATCATTCGAGTCGCCAATCTGCAGCATGGGGCCATACCGTCCCATACGTGCAATAATTTTTTTACCACTGATGGGATCAATACCAAGTTCTCTCTCTCCACTTGCTCTTACTGCTGTTTCAATTGTTTTCTCCACATCTTTTTTAAAAGGAAGGTAAAAATCATCAATCATCCTGTTCCACTTAATTTTTCCTTCAGCTACTTCATCAAATTCTTCTTCAATTCTTGCAGTGAAACTGTAATCCATTATATCATCGAAATACTGATTAAGAAAATCAGTTACTACAAGACCAAGATCTGTTGGAAAAAGTTTTGATTTTTCTGCACCCGTGTTTTCACTCTCCGTCAGCATACTCACTTTGTCTTTCTTTAAAACAAAAACACGGTAATCTCTTTTCACACCTTCTTTATCCCGCTTTTCTACATAAGTTCTTTTTTGAATAGTGGAAATGGTGGGTGCATAAGTAGATGGCCGGCCAATGCCAAGCTCTTCTAATTTTTTTACCAATGAAGCTTCAGTATATCTTGGCGCAGAACGGCTGAACCTTTCTACCGCTTTCATTTCTTTCAATGGCAATTTTTGCCCAACAGTCAATGGCGGCAACATTCCTTCTTGTTCTTCTTCGGCCAGGTCATCATCATCACGATCTTCACGATATACTTTCAGAAATCCGTCAAATTTTAATACTTCACCCTGTGCAGTCAGTTCTTCGTTACCTGCCTGCTGGTCAGGCAGGTTTGTTGAAATATTAATTTTTGCAGTTGTCTTTTCAGTTTCTGCATCTGCCATCTGGCAGGCCATGGTACGTTTCCATATCAGCTCATACAATCTTTTCAGATCTGCATCTTCCACGGTTGTATTGTTCATGTAAGTGGGTCGTATAGCTTCATGTGCTTCCTGTGCCCGTTCATTTTTATTTTTATATTTTCTAAACTGGTGGTAGTTCTCTCCATACATTCCTTTAATTGTATTGGTAAGATCACCCAGGGCAGTATTACTCAGCGCCACGCTATCGGTACGCATATAAGTTATCTTTCCGCTTTCATACAATCTTTGTGCAAGCATCATGGTACGGCTTACACCATATCCCAATTTTCTGGATGCTTCCTGCTGAAGTGTGGATGTAGTAAATGGGGGAGCAGGCGATTTTTTTCCCGGCTTCACTTGTATATCACTAACTGTGTATTCAGCGCCGATACATTTTTTTAAAAAATCTTCCGCATCTTCTGCATTGTTTTGTTTTTTTGCTTCGGCAGAAAATGTAACTTGTTTATCAGAAAGATCTTTTGCTGTAAATAATGCTTCAATCTTAAATGTACTGATTGTACTGAATGCATTGATCTCTCTTTCTCTTTCAGCAATTAATTTTACGGCAACACTCTGCACCCTGCCGGCACTCAGATTGTTCCGCATACTTATTTTGCGCCAGAGTATCGGGCTAAGTTCAAACCCAACTATTCTATCTAAAATACGGCGGGCCTGCTGTGCCATTACTACATTCATATCAACCGTACGCGGATTTTCAACAGCCTCTTTTATTGCTGTCTTTGTTATTTCATGAAAAACTATCCGCTTGGTTTTGCGGGGGTCAAGTCCCAATACTTCACACAAATGCCAACTGATTGCTTCGCCTTCACGGTCTTCATCCGTTGCCAGCCATACTTCATCAGATTTATTCGCCAAACTCTTTAATTCCCTGACAACCTTTTCTTTTTCGGGAGGAACAATATAGGTAGGTTCGTAATTTTTATCCATGTCAATACCCATCCCGGCCTTTTGCAGGTCGCGGATATGACCGAAGCAGCTTTTTACCTGGAAATCTGTACCAAGAATTTTTTCAATGGTTTTTGCTTTCGCAGGGCTCTCAACTATTAATAGGTTTTTCGCCATAGAATTTTTTAAACTGGTTGCGGTTTTCAAACGCTGAATTATATTTATTTAGTAACCCGGATTTACAAATCCGTTATACATTAATTAAATATTCAGCCCTTTTGGGGTGCGGCTTGTCATGCAATAATAATGCAAGTATTTGAAAAATTTTAAAATTGAAATAAAGCAACAGTAAAATAGGCCGGGTTTACTTAGCTTTTAATACTTTGAATATGAAAGAAAAAAGGCAGGATTTTACGGCCTGAAAACTATTTGGACATAGGCGCTTCAAACAAATCTCCGGCATTCCATTTCGGTCTTTCTGTATTTTGAGCAATGCTGTAACTTATCAGGAAATTTAATTTTACATAAGTTTTTGCAGCAGTAAAGTTGAAGATGCCATCCATGCCATCGGCTGCCTGGTGATAATATTTTGCTCTCCATTTTTGTACAAATGCAGTAAGATTAAAATCCGGGGATGCTGATTTACTGCCATATTTAATATGTAATGCAGGAATGCCATTCATTACAAAACTGTATTGATCGCTTCGGACAAAACGATTTTCATTTGGCTCCGGATCTTTTTCTATATCAAGCCCGAGATGGCCAGCAGCAAATTTTACATTGTTCATAATACTTGAATGTTCGGCGCCAAGCGGAACAACAGATAACAGGGGCGCAATAACAGTTGGCATATCTGTATTTACATCTGCCACTATTGATTTTTTTGGCACTGTTGGGTTGGCTGCAAAATAAGATGACCCGAGCAAGCCCATCTCTTCGGCAGTTACCATTACTATTAATACAGAGCGAAGTGGCTTTGCACCGGATGTTTTATAAACCCTTGCAATTTCAAGTAATGATGCCACGCCGGATGCATTATCATGTGCTCCATTATATATTGAATCTCCATTTTGAGGAGTGCTTATTCCAACATGGTCAAGATGTGCAGAATGAACAACGTATTCATTTTTTAAATCTTTATCAGTACCGGGTATTAATCCAATTACATTATAACTTTCAATATCGGTATAAGTAGTTTGGTAAGAAGCAGTAATGCTATAAGGTAATTCAAAAGAATTGGGGATTCCTTTTTTAATATCTGCCTGTACTTGTGAAAGACTATGGCCAGAGTTCATAAAAAGTTTTCTCAAAAGTTGCTGAGTTCCATTTATGACAATATCAAGATTGCCGGTAAATCCTCTGCCAAAGGCAGCAGATTTATCAGGATTCATTGAAACATTTGATTGAATAACTGGATCATTGTTACTTGAACTCCTTCTTATGTTGCTGATATTAATAACGCCAATGGCGCCTTTTTCAAAAGCTTTATTAAGTTTATTACCGGCATTGGAAAAATGCGCAGAAACAGTTGAGTGCAAACCATCCGGTGAACCGGCAAGTACAACTGCAATTTTTCCTTTAACATCAATATTGCTGTAATCAGAATATCCACCGGGTATTTCTATACCATATCCCACAAAAACTAATTTCGCTTCTGCAGAACTTTGTTTTTTCAATGGATGAGGGCCCGGTGTAAAATCCCTGAGAAAACTTAAGGTGTCTGCATTCCCGTTTTTATCTTTTAAAACAGCCACGGCAGAACTGTTATTCAAAACTGATTTTCTGATAACCAATTTTTGGGTAAAGACCCCGTTATCTCCGCCGGGCAACAAACCTATTTTATTAAACTGGTCAATCACATAATCAACCGCCATTTGATAACCTTCGGTGCCGGGTAGCCGTCCTTTCAATTTGTCATCTGCGAGATAAGCAATATGCGAACGGATAGTATTGGTGTCAATTCTATCCATTGCCAGTTTAATTCCTTTTGAGATTTTTATTTCCTGGGAAAATGAATGTAAAACAGCGAGTGTGCTGATAAGTAATAAATATTTTTTCATGGCGGAAATATAAAACTTTTATTGAAGTTCTGATTTTATTGTATCAGCCAGCTTAACCGCCCATCTCAAATATTCTTTTGCAGATGGATGCAGACCATCTGCAGCAAGCAGAGAAGGATCTTGTGCTGCATCTCTTGTGCCGGGAGTAATATCTATATAATGCACACTATATTTTTCAGCAATAAATTTATTGGCAGTATTATATTCATCAATCTCTTTTGCAATTTGTTTTCTGTCTCTGCCTCCGGCAAAAGGAGTAACGCCCCAATCCGGAATAGACAAAACAAAAACATGACTGGTGTCATTTCCTGCAAACTGAATTGCCTGCTTTAACAGGTTTTCAAATTCGGTTTTATAATTTTCAATTGTTCTTCCCCTGTACTGATTATTCACACCTATTAATAAGGTTACAAAATCATATTTGGGTAAAAATGTATAATTATTAATTGCAGTTTGTAATTCATCAGTCGTCCAGCCGGTTTTTGCAATTATTTCCGGAGCCTGAAAATAAAATCCTTCTTTTTTTAAAAGTTGTATTGTTTGATTTGGAAAATTCTCGGTTGGCAAAACACTTTCGCCAATTGTGTATGAATCGCCGAGTGCAAGAAAAGTAAAATTGTTTTGCTTCATTTCAACACCGGGTTTTGCACAGGCGAAATTAGTAATAAGCAGCAAGCCATATAAAGGAAAAATAAAAAACGCTTTTTTGTTAAACTTCCGGTTACTCATTTTATAGTAGTGTCACAGTTTGATTTTTATAATAAACTATCGATAAGTCGGAGTCTTGTCATTCCTAACCAAAGTTAACGTTTCATAAATCTAAAAGAATCTTAGTGAGGAATCTCAAACTGGAGGAAAAGTATGAGATACCTCAACTATCTTTTCCTAAAGTAGAGTGAATTTTAAATTCACCGCTTCGGTATGACAAGACTCTTATTGTTTCAAATTTTAAAACTGAGACTCTACCCATTTTATTAATTTACGTAAGCCACTGGTTTATAGATTACCTTTAAAAAAGATAAACTTATTTTATGGATCGCAAAAAATTTCTCACTGCCACTGGTGTGCTGGCAGCCACCAGTATTTTGCCAACTAATTCTGTACTGGCACAAAACTATAATGAAAACGGCCTGGATAAACTTACTGATGCCGATGGTAATTTTCAGCATCTTGCTTTACCTTATAATAAAAATTTTCTGGAGCCTTATATGGATGAAGAAACTGTTTACCTGCATCATGCTTTTCATCACGGAGGCGCAGTAAAAGGCGCTAATAAAGATTTGCAAATGATTCGCAAGGCCATGGATGAAAACAACCTGGAAACTGTTGATTACTGGACAAAAAAACTTTCCTATCATTTTTCATCTCATGTGCTGCATACTATTTTCTGGACAAACCTTACCAATAAAAAAACCGAACCTTCAGGTGAACTGATGAAAAAAATTGAAAAAGATTTTGGTAGTTATGACAAGTTGAAAATGTATTTATCCAAAACATCAAAAGATGTGGATGGCAATGGCTGGGGTATTCTTGGTTATCAGCCTTATTCCAATAAACTGACGGTGATGCAATGTGAGAATCATGAAAAACTTACGCAGTGGGGCGTTATTCCTTTATTGGTTGTAGATGTGTGGGAGCATGCTTATTATTTAAAATACAAAAACAAGCGGACTGATTTTGTAGATGCCATGCTTCATATCATCAATTGGGATAATGTAAGCGACAGATTAAATACTGTTATCAAACTTCATTAATTTTTTTCAAAGAAAATCTGTTATCGCCTTCACCACATAATTTTCCAGGTAAATACGGCGGTGACCAAATCCTTTTGTAACGATGAATTCAATATGCCGGTGGTTTTGATCCATAACTTTCTTTGCGTCTTTCCACGGAGTCATTGTATCATCTTCATCATGGCACCAAAGTATTTTTGCTTGTAAATTTTCTACAGACCGGCTTACAGAATACCATTCAGATGGTTTTTTCTGCAAGCGGAAAATATGTTCCTCAAATTCTTTCCTTATTGTTTCATTTAATTGCATGAGGGAAAAAAAAATATCAAATGCTGTTTTTGATTCAGTGGCGGGTGCAATCAAAGCAATCCGGTAATTTTCATCATGTTCTATTTCTTCCAGCGCCAGGCAGATAGCCAATGCACCAAACGAATGACCCATATAAGATTTTACCGGCCCGTATAAATCATGAATGGCAATCATCATGTCTTTAAAAACAATTGCATTCAAAGTTTTGCCGGTACTGAAACCGTGCGCAGGTGCATCAAAAGCAAGAACTTCATATCCTTTTTTTACTAAGGGAAGAATATACCGGTCAAATTTTGCAACTGAAGAATTAAAACCATGAACGATTAAAACCCTGCGATGCCCACCACGATTCCAGCGGTAGCCGGTTACCGTTTCGCCATAATGCCTGAACTCAAGTTTTTCTGATTCTTCAAAAATGGCAGGTAAAGGTTTATTATTTCTAAATTGGGGTGTTGAAAATAGTTCGATGGCATACGCTACGGCTTTCTTTTTTGAAACAAGGGAAATCAATTTAAACTTGGTACGGAAATAGCCAATAGCGATTTGTTGTCCTAAATTTGCCATACACAAAAGTAACTATGCAAATTGTAATTATCGGATCGGGAAATGCAGCCACTGTTCTGGGAAGAAAATTTAAAGCTGCCGGGCACAACATTTTACAGGTAGTAAGCCGTAACGCAGCTGCTGCCAGTAAACTTGCTTATGAACTGGATTCAGAAAGCACTAACTATCCAAGTATCATTAACCGCACTGCAGAAGTTTATATCATTGCGGTAACTGATGATGCTATTGATGATGTAATTGTCAATTTAAAATTGCCGGGAAAAGTGGTTGCCCATACGGCCGCATCAGTTTCAAAAGATATTTTAAAAAATGTGACTGAACATTACGGAGTATTTTATCCATTGCAAAGCCTGAAAAAAGAAAATAATGAAATACCTGAAGCCCCGATCTTTTTTGATGGCAGCGATGATCTGACCAAAAAAAAATTGGAAGCATTGGCAAAATCAATTTCACCTGAGCATGCAGTGCAGGCTGATGATAATACAAGGTTGAAACTGCATGTAGCCGCCGTTATCGTAAATAATTTTACAAATCACCTGTATGGACTGGCTGAAGACTATTGTAATAAAGAAGGAATAAATTTTAAAGAATTGTTGCCTTTAATAATTGAAACCACCTCAGGGATAAAAGATATTTCTCCTGCAAAAGCACAAACAGGGCCTGCCTTAAGACAGGATGATGAAACAATACAGAAACATCTTGCACTTCTTACTTCACATCCACAACTGAAAAAAGTTTATGAGTTTATGACGGAGAGTATTAAAAGTTTAAAAATTTAATAGTTTGCATGTTCAACTGTTCACGAGTTTACAGGTTTGTAAGTTTATAATTCTGCAAATTCAAGGTTCTAATTAAAATCTAAGTGACTTAACATAAGAACTTGTGAACTTCTTGAACTATTAAACTACTAAATTTCCTAAACTACCTAAACTTTACTGTGCTTAGATTTCCCAATCAAGTAAATGCAATCTTTGATTTACCATTACATTTGCCATCCAAAATAGAAATAGAAAATACATGTACACTATCAGGATAAAATTTGAACAGAAAGGAGTAGAGCCGGTGGTTTTTGAAAACATAGAGGCGGGGCAAACATTGCTGGAAATAGCTTTAAAAAATGATATTGAACTGCACCATAACTGCGGCGGTGTGTGCGCCTGTACTACCTGTCATCTTTATATAAACAAGGGAATGGATTTTATTGATGAGTTGAGTGATAAAGAAGAAGATTTTATTGACAGGGCTTCAAACCCACGGTTAAATTCAAGATTGGGATGTCAGTCACTTTTGCTGGAAGGCGGAGGTGAAGTAGAAGTGACTTTGCCAGACCAAACACAATTTTTGGGAGAATAAAGAGAAAGCTGCGAGAAATAAGCCATGAGCTATGAGTTACGAGTTTTAAAACTATAAACAAAAAACCATAAACAAGCATCTATGAGTCATTTTGAACCCCCTATAAACTGGAACGACCATGAAGACATAGCGCAAAAACTTTATGAACGTTTTGGTGATGAATTTACGGAAGGAAAAATTTACCGCATCCGCTTTACTGATTTGCTGGAATGGATTTTACAAATCCCGAATTTTTCCGGCAAGCGGGAAGAAAGCACGGAAGGACATTTGGAAATGATTCAGAGTGGATGGGTGTATGAGTGGAGAGATAACCAACCCCAAACCCCTAAAGGGGCTTAGTGAGTTTCACTATATTTGAATTATTATTAATTAATAAAAAATTTCGAAAGTCCCTTTAGGGATTTAGGGTTTATGAACGTTCTCGAACACTTTAAAAAAATCACCACGTTTGTTTTTGATATTGATGGTGTGCTTACTGACGGCACCGTGCTTGTACTTCGTGATGGACTACAGGCAAGGCGTATGCATGTGAAAGATGGATTTGGTTTGCAGATGGCATTAAAAAAAGGCTACCGGGTTTTTATTATTTCCGGCGGCTATTCCGATGAAGTAAAAAACAGGCTGGAGAAATTGGGTGTGAATGATATTTTTTTGGCCGTAGAAGATAAAATGCAATTGCTTTCTTCACTAATAGAAAAACATAATCTTAAATGGGAACAGGTGTTGTACATGGGTGACGATCTTCCTGATCTGCCCCTGATGAAAAAAGTGGGGCTTTCCTGTTGCCCTGCCGATGCGGTAAATGAAGTGAAAAGTGAGGTAAAATATATTTCACCTATAAATGGTGGCTGGGGTTGTGTGAGAGATGTGATAGAAAAAGTGTTGAAAGTAAATGGCCACTGGCAGTATGAAACAGATATTGTTTCGAAGTGAGTGTTGAGTAATGGGCAATAGGCAATCTGCAAACCTTAATCCTTATAACAAACTATCATCTTCTTCCTTTATCTTTCCTTAAATTTTATTTATGAAATTAGTTGTGGCATTTTTAAAAATGGTTCGCCTGCCCAACCTTTTCTTTATTGTTCTTACTCAGTTTCTTTTTCACCAGGCAATTATTCATCCTGTAACAGCATCAGTAAATATGCAACCTGCTCTTGATGGATGGATATTTATTTATCTCACACTTGCCTCTGTACTGATAGCCGCTGCCGGTTATATTATTAATGACTATTTCGATATTAATATTGATAATATAAATAAACCGAAAGAAAATGTGGTGGATACAATTGTATCACGCCGTTGGGCCATGGCCTGGCATTTTATGCTTAGTGGTGCAGGATTAGTTCTAAGCGCTTATGTTGCATGGAAAACAAATTTCTGGTACATACTAATCGGAAATTTTGTTTGTGTGCTCTTACTTTTTGGTTACTCTGTATCGTTGAAGAAAAAACTTTTAGCAGGAAACATTCTTATCTCTTTACTTACTGCCTGGGTTATTTTGATTATCAGCATTTCTGAAATGAAATTTATTACAGCAAATATGCCCGATTCAATTGAAGCTGTAAATAAAATTACCCGGCTTGGGTTTCTTTATGCCGCATTTGCATTTATCAGTTCTCTTATCCGGGAAGCGATAAAAGATATTGAAGACATGCAGGGCGATGCAAAATACGGATGCCGCACCATGCCCATCGCATGGGGAGTAAATGCCACAAAAGTTTATATCGCAGTATGGTTAGTAGTAATCGTTGCATTGCTGATTATTTTACAAATCTATGTATGGCCATATCAGTGGTGGTGGCCCATGATTTATTCTGTCGTGTTCATCATGGCTCCATTTGCATTTATTTTTCTCCGGCTTCGCATGGCTAAGAGTAAAAAAGATTATCATACACTCAGCAACTGGACAAAGCTGGTGATGCTTACCGGAATTTTATCCATGATATTTTTTTATTTCTATTTATGAATAAAATTATTCTTGCATCACAATCGCCGCGGCGCAAACAATTACTGGAATGGGCTGAAATTCCTTTTGAAGTAATTGTAAAAGAAACAGACGAACGATACCCGCCCGGTTTGCATCCTGAAGAAATTGCAATTTATATCGCCAGGAACAAAGCTTTGTCTGTACAAAAAGATGCGGGTAATGAAAAAATTATTCTTGCAGCAGATACGATTGTAGTTTTAAATGAAGCCATTATTGGAAAACCTGTACACCGCGAAGAAGCGGTGAGTATTTTAATTGCTCTCTCCGGAGAAAAACATAAAGTGATTACCGGTGTTGTAATCATGCAGGGAGAAAAAGAAATTGCATTTGCAGATACAACAGAAGTGGAATTTCATAAACTAACCCTTGAACAAATTGAATTCTATGTGGACAAATACAAACCTTACGATAAAGCCGGTGCCTATGCTATTCAGGAATGGATAGGTGTAGTAGGC
This sequence comes from Bacteroidota bacterium, assembly GCA_031418795.1. Taxonomy (GTDB): domain Bacteria; phylum Bacteroidota; class Bacteroidia; order Chitinophagales; family Chitinophagaceae; genus VBAS01. Next base: position 11,027 of record JANOJO010000106.1, read on the forward strand.
ATTAAATCCATCAATGGTGATTTTTATAATGTAATGGGGCTGCCGGTAAGCAGGGTGGTGAGGGAGCTGCAAAAAATAAATGGTTAAATTGTTTAATTGTTGGATGGTTATCGTGAATTCAGTAATTTGAAATTGCAATTTAACAATTGAGCCATTTAACCTTTCAACTATGACCGAACGCCTTCTTCAATTCATCTGGCAATTCCAGTATTTCAACAGAAATGGACTGACTACTTCTTCAGAAGAATCTGTACAGATAATTTTTCCTGGAAATACTAATTCAAATCAGGGACCTGATTTCAGTGATGCAAAAATTAAAATTGGGAAAACAATATGGGCAGGCTCAGTTGAATTACATTTAAAAACATCAGATTGGAAAAAGCATAATCATTCCGGTGATAAAAATTATAAAAATGTAATCCTGCATATCGTTTGGGAAAATGATGATAATAAATTTAAAAATTCTGTTCCGCTAATTGAATTGAAAGACCGGGTTTCAAAATTATTATTGAGCCGTTATGAAGAACTGATGAATGCACAGGGTTTTATACCCTGCGAAAAAATTATTACCTCCGTTCGTGACATTACCTGGAATGCCTGGAAAGAAAGATTAGCTGTAGAAAGACTTTTAAGAAAATCAAAAAATGCAGAGGCTTATTTAAACCAAAATAAATTTCACTGGGAGGAAACATTCTGGTGGCTGCTGGCACGCAATTTTGGGATTAAAGTAAATGCAGATGCTTTTGAACAAATAGCAAGAAGCATTTCTATAAACATTCTTGCCAAACATAAAAATCAAATACACCAGGTAGAAGCCTTGCTTTTCGGACAGGCCGGATTACTTGAGGATGAATACGCAGAAGATTATCCAAAACTTTTGCAGCGGGAATATATTTTTCTGAAAAAGAAATATCAACTGAATAAAATACATCAGCCTGTTCATTTTTTAAGAATGAGGCCGGTAAATTTTCCAACTATTCGTTTGGCTCAATTGGCTGTTTTAATAACTGAATCATCCCATCTTTTTTCAAAAATAAAAGAGGCTGCATCTGCTGCGGATATAAAAAAATGGTTTGATGTGACAGCCAACGATTACTGGCATTACCATTATAAGTTTGATGAAACTTCTGCATTTAAAAAGAAAAAGTTAGGCGATGCCATGATAAATAATATACTCATCAATTCCGTTTGCCCGGTATTATTTGCGTGGGGCAATTATCACCAGGATGATAAATACAAAAACAAAACCCTGAAATGGCTGGAAGAAATTTCACCAGAAAAAAACATTATCACAAAAGGTTTTCAGCAACTGGGTATTGAAAATAAAAATGCCTGCGATTCACAGGCATTGATTGAGCTAAAAAATGAATACTGCGTTAAAAAGCGTTGTTTAGATTGTGCTGTTGGCAATGCAATTTTGAAATCCTGAATTTTTATCTCATTGCCCTGCATTTTTTATAAGTATTATTAGCAGCTTCATGTGGCGTTACCGCACGGGCACAGGATGCAAACAAAACAATCAGCACTGCGTAAAATATAATTCTTCTTTTCATAGGTTTTTAGTTTCATATAAAAATAAAGCCTGAAGCATAGAAAAGCAAAGTAAAACTGCCGTCATTATTACTTCGGAAATCTCTAAAATATAATCCCGTAAATCAATCAGGTAATAAACCTTAATAAAATGTACAGACTCCTGACTCTGAACTAAGAACTCTTAACTCTGAACTCTTAACTCCACGCCCCCCAATCCAGTTTCACTTCAATATCCGGATGAATACTCATTTGTACCGGGCAGGTAATGCCGGTATTTTTTAAAATAGTTTTTGTTTTCTCCTCCACATTTTTCAGGTTATCGGGAAAATGAAAGGTCAGCTCAATGCCTCCCACACGCCGGGGGTCGGCTTTCATAATTTTTAAAACTTCAATTTTTACTTTGTCTAGATCCAGGCCCATTGTTCTTGCTTTTATTCCCATTACAGTAATCATGCAGGTTGCCAGCGATGTTGCCATCAGGTCAGTTGGTGAAAATCTTTCACCCTTGCCATTATTGTCAACCGGGGCATCCGTTTCAAAACTATTTCCGCTGCGCAAATGTGTACAAGTGGTTCTTAACGCCCCATTATAAATTACAGTTGATGTCATTATAAAATTTTGCCTTAAATTTACGTTGAATAGCTAAAAGAAAAAAAGAGAGAATGAAATAATATAAAGGTGTATTCCCTTTTTCCTCCTTTCCTCTTTTGATCTCTTAGCACAAAAAATAACATCCCCTTGAAGAAACTATTAATCATCGCCGCAGTTTTCGCAGTTAGTCTGCCTTCTTTTTCTCAGGATACTGATGAAAAGACAAATAAAAAGAACAGCAAACGTGAAGAAAAAAAACAAAAGATAAGCGATCTTATACGCCAGGATGAAGAAGGTGTATTGGTTTATTCCAAACAAACAGTATTTGGATTTCAGTTTCGTACCAATGGTTACGGTTTGTTTTTTGAAAAGGGAAAAATGAAATCGCAACGCAACGCCAGCATTTACAGTGTTGAGTTCAACGAAATAAAACATCCCAAAGAAGATAAGCTACCCAATGGTACCGGCGGTTTTACTTTTGGCAACCCATACATTTACGGTAAAATAAATAATTTTTACAGCCTGCAGTTTGGTTTTGGCCAGCATAGAATACTGGGGCAAAAAGGAAATAAAAATGGGATTTCAGTAAGTGTAATTTATAAAGGCGGACTTTCACTTGGGCTTTTGCGCCCATACTATATAGAAGTGGAAGACAATAACGAAGCCAGGTCAATAAAATTTACACCGCAGGACAGTGTTTTATTTTTAACCGGTTTCATTATTGGCGGTGGTGGTATTGGCAAGGGCTGGGGTGAAATGAAATTTAAACCAGGCGTTTTTGCAAAGTCGGCTCTTCGTTTTGACTTTGGCCGTTTCAATGAAACAGTTTCTGCAATTGAAGTAGGCCTTAGCGCCGAATTCTATTCTTCCAAAATTCCTCTGATGGTTTTTCAAAAACAAAAACAATTCTACTACCAGGGGCATATTGCTGTGTTGTTTGGTCGTAGAAAGTAATCAATGTATTTTTGCGGAGAAAAGTAAAAAATGTTCAATGCTCAACGATCAATGTTCAATAAATAAAGATTGCTGAAATTGAACATTGATAATTGAAAATTGAGCATTGAACATTTAATTCATAATGACAGAACTCCCAATAGTATCAGCCTCCATCGAACCGAAAGTTAAAAAGCCTTCCTGGCTCAGGGTAAAGCTTCCCATTGGCGAAGAATACAAACATGTAAGAAATCTTGTTGACACACATAAGCTGCATACCATTTGCGAAAGCGGCAACTGTCCCAATATGGGTGAGTGCTGGGGAGCAGGCACAGCCACTTTTATGATTCTCGGAAATATTTGTACACGCAGTTGTGGTTTCTGTGCTGTAGCTACTGGTCGT
>JANOJO010000107.1:0-1502 GCA_031418795.1 Bacteroidota bacterium
CTGGGAAGAATATTTATAATGCTGAAAATGGATGTGAGTGCACTGATGGGTTACACCGGTGCCCTATATAAAGATTTTTTTGGGAGCGGCACAGGGGTATTGTTTACAGTTGGCATTATGATGCTTTGGATCACCTTACCCTTATTATGGGCATTAAGAATTTTTAAAAAAAAAGATTTATAACGTTTAAAATCTATACTCATGCAAGAAATTAAAGAATTAACCCTGGCGCAGATCGTAAACAATAACCATAAGGCTGCGAATGTATTTGAAAAATATCATCTTGATTTTTGTTGTAAAGGAAAACGAACACTGATGCAGGCATGTACAGAACAACAAGTTCCATTGACAGAAGTAACTACTGACCTGGAAAATATTTTAACAACAACTGAGACTTCTGTTGAATTTGAAAAAATGACTCTGACTCAGCTCAGTGAGTATATAGTAAATACACATCATGCTTATGTAAAAAAAGAACTGCCGCTTATTTTTGCTTACCTGCAAAAAGTTTCTTCCAAACATGGAGAAAGACATCCTGAGCTTTATAAAATATTTGAAATTTTTGCTGCTGTAAAAGAAGAAATGGAAGGCCATATGAAAAAGGAGGAGCTTATCCTGTTTCCCCGAATTAAAGAATTACAGAAATTGACCGAACAAAAAAAAGCTACCCTTCAAATAAACATAAATTATCTGCAGTCTCCTATTACAATGATGGAGCAGGAACATGATCATGCGGGGGGATTATTGAAAGAAATAAGAATTATGAGTAATGATTACAATCCCCCCGTTGATGCCTGCACCACCTATCGGTTGAGTTTTGCAGTATTACAAGCTTTTGAACTGGACCTGCACCAGCATGTGCACCTGGAAAATAATATTCTGTTCCCGAAAACTATTTCCCTATTTAAAAATTTACAGGGCTTTGTTTTAAATTAACAGGTATTGGGCAGGATTATCATCTTTATATCGCTATTCGTTGTTTTTGTCATTTATAGCTTTGCTGTGTACACAAAAGGCACCGACAAAAAAATTATTTATTCTTCCATTGGACAGGAACGGATTAACAAAGGCAAAGAAATATTTCAACAATATAATTGTATTTCCTGTCACCAGTTGTATGGTTTGGGCGGATACCTTGGGCCGGAATTGACGACAGCCTGGAGCGATAAACATCGTGGCGCTGCGCTGATGAAAGCTTTCCTGCTTAACGGCGCCATCAGGATGCCGAAATATAATTTTAATGAATATGAAATAAAATCCCTGTTGAGTTTCTTAAGATATGTGGATTCAACAGCTACCACATACAAAATCCAGTATCCATGAGCGGAAATGAAAAATTGAATACTCAAAATTCTGATACAGCCGCAAAAGCTTTTCTGATTCTTGCTATGAGCTATTTGCTCTTTGGATTACTCTTTGGCACATTGAGCGGTTTTCAATACATCCTTCCGGATTTTTTAAAAAATCAATTATCCTTCCGAAAAACAAGACCACTGCATGTT
>JANOJO010000108.1:0-1520 GCA_031418795.1 Bacteroidota bacterium
CAATATCTTCTTTACCACCCATGGTCACCCATAAGCTTTTCAGATTGCTGTTTATCAAACTGGCATTCGCTTTCATAAAATCATATTGCGGATTGGCAAGTTCCGGCCGGTTGGCAAACCATCCCGAACTGAAAACACCGAGATAAGAAAACATGTTTGTATTCTTAATTCCGGCATATAAAGTTTGCAAACCTCCCATGGATAATCCCGCTAATGCCCTTTTCTTCGCATCTGGTTCTGCACGATAATTTTTTTCAACAAATGGAATTACTGATTGCTTTAATTCGTTTTCAAACATTCGCAATGTTTGTTCACCAAATCCTGCTATACCTCCGCTGCCAAAATTTCCATCCGTCATTACAACCAGCATTGGCTTTGCTTTCTTTTCAGCAATAAGATTATCGAGAATCAAATCAGTTTTTCCTTGTGTAGCCCAGCCGGTTTCATCTTCACCTCCTCCATGTAAAATGTAGAGCACAGGATATTTTTCATTTGAATTGTTATCATATCCGGGCGGAGTGTATATGTAAAACTGACGCCATGAATTTGTTACTCTTGAAAAATATTTTTTTATCCTGATGTCACCATGCGGTACATCTTTTATGGCATAATAATTTCCCCCGGCAAAAGGAATTTCGATACCGCTTGCCATACGACCCATTCCATAAAAAGTTTTACTTGCAGGATCTGCAAGAGCAACTCCATCAATTAGCAAAGAATAATAATGAAATCCTTCGCTGATAGAATCAGTGGTTACCTGCCAGTAGCCACCTGTGTCTCTTGCCATCTCATATTTTTTTACCAAATCAACCTGTACTCTTTGCGCATCGGGGGCTTTGATGCGGAATACAACACGGTTGTCCGGAAAGATCTGCGGATATTTTGCAGATGGCACATTGGTTGAAGCTGGTGTTCCCAAAACAGTGTATTTGGAAAATGATGAAACATCAACCGGCTTGAACAAAAATTGCGAGAACATATACAAACCATTCTTCCATACTTTGAAATCATGCACACCTGGTTCGATATAATAAATATGCGGAACAGATTTTTCATATAAATAATCATGGGTTCGTTTACTGAAAGTGATCAGCCCATCATTATCACCACAGGAAATCCAGAGCAGATTCAATTTGCTTTTGGCAGCTTCGGGGTCAGGAACCAGTTCTTCAGGCTTTTTAGTATTGGGCGCAGAGGAGAAACCACCGACCCATGAAAACATGTCAAGGTTGCCCAAACCAAAATTCAGTGATTGTCCACCTCCCATTGACAAACCTGCAATGGCACGGCTTTCACGGTCTTTCAAAACAGGAAATGTTTTTTCGATATGAGGTATTAAATCATTCAGTAAATCCTGTTCAAAGGTTGCAAACGCTTTTACTTTTACACTGTCAAAAATATTCCCCACTGCGCGGTCATCTTTCATGGCCCTGCCATTGGGCATTACCACAATCATCGGTTTGATTTTGTTTTCTGCATACAGGTTATCTAATATCACCTGTGGTTTGCCGCCTTTCAGC
>JANOJO010000109.1:0-3988 GCA_031418795.1 Bacteroidota bacterium
GAGCTAATGTTTCTAATAAAGCTAATGAACGGGTTGATGAAGTATAAATAGCAAACAATCCTTCACTGTTCCAGCGGCCGCCAAATAACCGGGCTCCGTTGCCGGATAAATCACTTGCATAAACTTCCTGTGTGATGCGGAAAATTTCCATAAATAATATTCAAAATAAAAGAATCTTAAGCCCCTCCTTCGGAGGAGAGGTTCTCAGGAGTAAACACCCTGCTCAAGGCGGCCAAGAATTTTTACAACCATTGCAATACCGAATGAAGTATCTATATAATCAACTGGGGCTTTATTGCCAAGTGCAATGAGCGGACTGTGCAGCCATTCTATAAAACCCGCTTTGCTGCCAATTACTTCAATGCCTCTTTGGGTAAATGCTGCCAACTCCAGTACTTTTTCAGATTTTAAAGTATCAAGTAATTCTTCTTCATCTTTTCGTTGAATATTTCGGTGAGAAGTATGCAACAACCGGCTGATAGTTTCCATGGAAATACCGAGATACCCCGCCAATGATTTCAAAGTGGATTTTTTTATGCCCTCCCTTGAAATTGTGATTAAATCAAATTCTCCGGCAATCGTTTTTTTCAAGGCTTTGTTTCCGCCAAGTATTACACGCAAAGTTTCGTATTGAACGGCTGCTTCTTTAACCAAAGATGGATTGTCTTCGGGAATAATGTATCTCTTTACTTTTTTTGATTTTGTTTCCATAACTCAAACCTACGACATTCTGGCTAAACTTTATCCATTTTGTCGTACTATTTTTTTTCGGCAATAAGTTTTTCAAGAACATAATATGTAATGGGGCAAAAGCCGAAGTTTTTCAGTGTCAGTTCCTTTCTCTTAATAAATACATCTTCGTTTGTTTAATGAAACCGGCGGCACTCAGAAAGCATTTCATCATAAATCACCAGAAATTAAATTAACTTCAGAAGTTCGTTATGGCTTAGCACAATTGAAAGGGTAACCCTAAAGATTGTGAAAACATATTGCTTTTATTAAAAATACACGTTATGTCCAACAAAAAAAAAGGTGATTGGTATAAGCTGTTTCACTATTTTTCTCAGAGAAAAAAATTTTTAGAAGAAATAAAAAAAGCCAGTCTTGAGAAAGATCCGGAAGAAATAATTAAAGAAGAATTAAAATACCTTAAGTCAGATCCAAAGGAAGAGGTTTGGGGGCTTGCAATTTCCGGTGGTGGTATCCGTTCAGCTTCTTTTGGCCTTGGTGTAATGCAGGCGCTTGTGGAGAATGACCAGCTTAGTAAAATTGATTATATGTCAACCGTATCAGGAGGTGGATATATAGGCTCGGCATTAACCTGGGCGCTGAACCAGGATGAAAAAGCCGGAACATCGTCTGCCAACTTTCCATTCAGGAGAAAAGATAAACTTGAATCCAGGGAAAATACACTACTTAACTATATCAGGCAACACGGTAATTATTTAGCACCTACCTCCAGCCTTGACATCGTATCATTTGCAGCCGTTGTCATACGGGGCATGCTGATGTCTGTGTTTGTTTATTTTAGTCTATTTGTTGTAGTTATCTCGTTTGCTCTCGCTATGTTTTATTTAATTCAACATTCGTTATCACTTTTTAGCAAAAATGTTATAACAATCGAGATTATTGTACTATCCATACTACTTGGGGTTTTTATCTTAAAGAAATTTATCAATCCGGAAAGTAAATTCAGATTTATGATTGAGATTTTTTCGTTTGCTCTCCTGGTGATTAATATAACTTTACTTTTTTTATCTTTTCTTGAATTTAAAGAAGAAAAATTCCTGATTATTGTTGGAGTCATAATACTTGGTTTTTTTATCGTAAAGGGATTTATCGATTCGGTAGGTATATTTAGTTTATTGAATGAGATTATCATGGTTTATCTAATGCTAGGTGCTATAGCTATGTATTTTATTTCCCCTGAAATATTTTTAATATATAGTATCGTTGCAGGATTCATAATAATTATTTTTTTTATCCTCAAGAAGCTTTTTAATTCAAAAAGTAAAGTTGAAATAAAATTAGCCCGTAAAAAGTATATCACATCTATTGAAGGGCAAAAGCGGATGGGGTTATTACTAAAAATCGGTTTAGCCTGTATTTTTCTTGGCTCTCTGCCATATATTGATCAACAGAATTTAAATTCCTTTTTTGGTTCAAGTGGTTTAAAAAAATTTTTTGATAACTCTTCTGTTTTATTGGCAGTTGTTTTTACCTTATTTGGGGTATTTATCGGTTTTTGGCAATATAATAAAATTCAGAAAAAAGAAAATACCAGTAGTAAGTCATCAGACATTTTGATTTATGCGGGAGTTTTTGCCCTTGTATTTGGCGTACTTTTTCTGGCTTATTATTTAGCTGATATTTTTTTTGATTGGTTTATTTTAACGAATGATATAACTATGGAAAACCCACTCCCACCAGAATTCTATTTGGTTTTCCTCTTGATTTTTTCTATTATCTACCTGATCTGGAGAATCGGAAGGCTGGTTGATTTGAACATAGTCGGGCCGCATCAGATCTGGCGCAATCGCCTCATGGAAACATTTATGCCAGACGATGAAGCTGTAAAAGAAAATAAGTGGATGCCTGCAAGCAAAGCGAATAGCGCCCAGATGGAAGACATGTGTAATGCTAAAAAGTGTAATGCAGAAAATCCAACGGAAGTATTAAAAAAACCTTACCACATAATAAATGCAAATATCATCCTGACCAATTCGCCCAAGTCGGATTACAGAAGCCGGGGTGGTGATAATTTTATTATATCACCATTTTATTGCGGCAGCGAGGCAACGCAGTGGGTAAAAACCAATTCCTATCAAAAAGCAATTCAATTTATAAATTTAAGAATCTTCAACGCTTTTCGTGAAAGACGCCAGGGCATCACCTTAGCTACTGCCATGGCAGTATCAGCCGCAGCATTGAACGCAAACGCTGCTGTCTCTGGGCAAGGTGTAAGCCGAAACAGTGCTGTTTCAATTTTATTATCATTACTCAATCTCAGGTTAGGATATTGGACCAATAATCCTGCAAAGCCAAACCCACTCGGTTTTAATGCAAATTTAATTATGCCGGGATTGACGAGTGAAATTTTAAAAATGGGATTAACTGAATCAGACAAGTATGTATTACTTTCAGATGGTGGGCATTTTGAAAACCTCGGTTTATATGAATTAATCAGGCGAAAACTGGATTTAATAATTGTTTCCGATGGCGGGGCAGACCCTAATTTTAATTTTGATGACCTGGCAAATGCAATAGAAAAAGTGAGAGTTGATTTTAATGCAGAAATTAAATTTATAGAAGGATATGAAACTGATGATATTTTACCGGGAACAGCAGGAGACAGCTTTTATCACCAAAAATATAATATTGCAAAAAAAGGATTTGGCCTTGCCGATATTACATACCATGACGGGAAAAGAGGCAAGCTGGTATATTTGAAATTAGCCATGATAGATGAATTACCGACTGACCTTTACAGTTATAAAGGAGTAAATCCTTCCTTCCCTCATGAATCAACCGCTGATCAGTCTTTTGACGAGAAACAATTTGAAGCTTATCGGGAACTTGGCTACTATGTGGCATGGCAAATGATGAGGTCAGCCGAATATGAAAACGGCAAAGATATATTTCCGCTCTCCAAAGATCTCACTCTCAATTCGGACTCTCAGGGTGGAAATATGACTATGCGTATCAATGACAAAATGATAAAGCTCAGACGTAAAGTTAATTCTCCTGAAAACATTAGTGATGTCGGGATTGAGGTTGCAGACTGGGTTTCGGATTTGTATAGAGATTTTCTTAATAATAAAGAGGCTGAACTTTTTTTAATCCCCAACCCCGATCCGCAAAAAAAAGATGATTTCCCGTTATCAGGAACTGCTGAAGTAGAAATAGATGAGATCATTTATAAATTTACATTCGAGTCCAGGAATTATCCTGATACACCTGATACAAAAGACTTTTATGTAAAATTTGA
>JANOJO010000110.1:0-2705 GCA_031418795.1 Bacteroidota bacterium
GCCATGAATTTTTTCGGCCCGCCTGCGGCTAACCGTAAATATGAAACGGAAATTCAGGTGAAACAAAAAAATTTTTCACCGGAAAAATTTAAAGGTTACAATTTCGGTTTTGCAAGCCAGCAACCAATTTTAGCTAAAGAAGTAAAAGAAGGAACTACTGATGAACAGGGCAATGTAAAATATGTTTATACTGTACCAGCTACATATAATAATATGGGGGTATTGCAAACTACATTTTACTCAACTGTATTTGATGAAACAGGAAGGCCGGTAAGCCGTGCTGTTTCTGCTGATGTATTTACACAAAATAATTTTTTCGGAATTAAATACGATGGCTGGTATTATCATGCACTGAACAAACCGGTGGAATTTTTTCTTGCATCGGTAAATAAAGATGGCAATGCCGTAAATGCAAAAGCAATTGTAGAAATAATAAAAAAAGAATACAGCACACATCTTGTAAACAGCGGCGGTTATTTCCGTTACGAATCACAGGTGCAGGAAATATCTATGGAGCGGCGTGAAATGAATATTGGCGCTAAATCAATTTATAATTATGTTCCAAAAACGCCGGGCAGGTATGAACTCCGGGTTTCTGTTCCCGGCGCCAGCAGTTATGTAAGCACCACGTTTTATAGTTATGGCCGTTGGGGCTGGAGCGACAATAATTCTTTTGAAGTAAGCAACGAGGGCAATGTGGAAATTGAGCTGGACAAAGATTCTTATACTTCAGGTGAATCGGTAAAAGCATTTTTCAAAACACCTTTCAATGGAAGATTGCTTGTTACAATGGAAACAGACAAAGTAATTAGTTACCAGTATGTGAATATTAAAGAAAGATCTGTAAGTGTTGATTTGCCCATTACCGGTGCACATGTCCCAAATGTTTATATTACTGCTACTTTAATCAAGGCACATGAAATTTCTGATCTGCCGCTTACAGTTGCGCATGGATTTAAAAATATCAAAGTGGAAGATAAGAGCAGAAAAATTCCAGTGGAGATTGTTGCAGCAAAATCTGTACGATCAAAAACAAAACAAAAAATAACAGTGAAAGCCGCAGCAGGAAGTTATGTTACACTGTCTGCTGTTGACAATGGTGTTTTGCAGGTAAGCGATTTTAAAACTCCCGATCCGTATGATTTCTTTTACCAGAAAAAAGCATTGCAGGTTACAGCATTCGACATATATCCATTATTATTTCCTGAAATAAAAGGCAGAATAAGCAGCACCGGAGGTGATGGAGATTTGAGTATGGATAAAAGAGTAAATCCAATGCCGGCAAAAAGAATTAAGATTGTTTCTTACTGGAGCGGAATACAAAAAGCAAATAGCAGCGGCGAAGCAAGTTTTGAAATTTCTATTCCGCAGTTCAGCGGCGAAGTAAGATTGATGGCCGTAGCTTATAAAGATCAAAGTTTCGGCAGTGGAGAAAATACAATGACCGTAGCCGACCCGATTGTAATCAGCACCGCATTGCCAAGATATTTAAGTCCGGGTGATACAGTTACAGTTCCCGTTACATTGAGCAACACAACTGCAAAGTCAGCAAATTTTTCAGCAACAATATCTGTTGATGGTCCATTGCAAGTGGTTGGTGGAAATAGTCAAACTGTTTCTATCAATGCAAAAAGCGAAGGCAGAGTTACATTCCGTGTAGTGGCAGATCCAACTATTGCTGTGGGTAAAATAAAAATATCTGTAAATGGTTTAGGTGAAAAATTTTTAGATGAAACAGAAATTTCAGTTCGTCCGCCATCTACTTTACAGAAAGTAACCGGCAGCGGATCGATAGTTGGTGGCAGTACGCAAAAAATAATTGTGGGGCTTAGTGATTTTATTCCAACCAGTGTCAACTACCAGTTAGTCATCAGCCGATCTCCTGCATTAGAGTTGGGTGAGCATTTAAAATATCTTGTTCAATATCCGTATGGATGCACAGAGCAAACAGTGTCTGCTGCATTTCCTCAATTATATTATGGTGATCTGGCAGATATGATGGGATTGAACCTGAAATCGAAACAGAATGCAAACACAAATATTCTTGAAGCCATTCGTAAAATAAAAATGCGTCAAACCTATAAAGGTGGAATTATGCTTTGGGATAGCGGTGAAGAAGATTGGTGGGCTACTGTTTACTCTGCGCATTTTTTATTAGAAGCGAAGAAGGCCGGATATGATGTGGATAATAGTTTGATAGAAACAGTTCTTGGTTATTTAAATAGTAAGTTGAAAAACAAAGTGACGATAAGTTATTATTACAACAGAAACGAAAATAAAAAAATAGCGCCGAAAGAAGTTGCGTATAGTTTATATGTTTTGGCTTTGTCTGGTAAAAAGAATATTCCTTCCATGAATTATTATAAATCTCACCAGGAATTGCTTGCTCTCGACAGCCGTTATCTTTTATCTGCGGCTTATGCTGCGGCTGGAGATAAAAAATCATTCACAGCTTTACTGCCTTCCACTTTTGCCGGCGAAGAATCTGTGGCGCAAACAGGAGGAAGTTTTTATTCTGATGTTCGTGATGAAGCTATTGCACTGAATGCCCTTATAGATTCTGATCCGGGTAATGCACAGATTGGTATTATGGCAAAACATGTAAGTGATAAATTAAAAACACGTTACTGGCTTAGTACACAGGAAAGATCATTTTCATTTTTAGCATTGGGAAAACTTGCAAAGTCTTCGAATAAATCTGATGC
>JANOJO010000111.1:0-15247 GCA_031418795.1 Bacteroidota bacterium
CCATCTCCAGAAAATCTGGATTGAGATAAGGCTCACCCTGAAAATAAAAAACTAAATACAGGAGTTCTTTATGCAGTTGGTCAATTGTTTCGCTGAAAAAATCTTTTTTCAACATGCCGGTGGGTCTGGTAAATGCTCTTAAGCCACTTGGACATTCGGGACAACGAAGATTGCAGGATGTTGTGGGTTCAAAAGAAATAGAAACCGGGTAGCCCCACTGCACAGGCTTTTTCGTCCACTTACTTATATAATAGCTGCTCAATACTTTTAATCCATTCCATGTACGGCGAAAACTGAGTTTGGAAAATAAATTGAGGGTGTCATTCCAGTTAAATTGTGCCATGAGCCGTAAAGGTAAATTGAAATTGTAATGTACAATCGCTGATAATTTTATAATTTGACCTAATTATCAGTATGGTTCATTTACCCGCATATAAAATGGTTCCGTTAGGCGATTCTGCTTTAATCATTGATTTTGGAAATATCATCAGCAGGCCTGTAAATGATGCCGTGGTTTCAATTTTTAAAAAAATACAACAAAGTCCCATTGAGGGAATGATTGAAGCCGTGCCTGCATACAGTTCGCTGGCGGTTTATTATGATGTTTTATCGCTTCGCAAAAAAATAACGGATGAGCAAACTGTATTTCAATTGATGAAAAACAAAATGATTGATTTGCTACAAGAAGAGAATGAACCTTTATTTATAAATGAGAAAAAAGAAATCAGCATTCCTGTTTGTTATGAAAAAGAATTTGCAACTGATTTGAAATGGATGTCTTTACAAATAAATATTCCGGCAGATGAAATAATTCAATTGCATACTTCAACAACTTATCATGTTTTCATGCTTGGTTTTTTACCGGGCTTTGCTTACATGGGCGAAGTGCCGGATAAAATTGCTGTACCAAGAAAACCTCAACCGGTTCAGGTAGCCGCAGGCAGTGTGGGTATTGCAGGAAAACAAACAGGGGTTTATCCATTTAGTTCGCCGGGTGGCTGGCAGATAATTGGAAGAACGCCGGTGAAATTTTTTGACAAAGAAAAAAAAGAACCAACATTATTAAAAGCTGGAGACAGCGTACAATTTTATTCAATAAGCAAAGATGAGTTTGAGAATATTAAAAGCAGGCATTCTTGATTCTATTCAGGACTTTGGCAGATTCGGATACCAGCACCTTGGAATAAATCCCACTGGCGCCATGGATAAATATGCTGCTGGCATTGCCAATATGCTGGTGGGAAATAATCCCGGAGATGCTTTAATTGAAATGCATTTTCCGGCATCTGTTTTTTTATTTGACCAACCGGCAATCATTGCATTAACCGGCGCTGATTTTGCTGCAACTATTAATGGAGAATTTATTCCGTTGAATCAGCCAGTGGTAATTAATAAGAGTTCGGTTTTACAATTTCATTTTATAAAAAACAAAGCAAGATGTTATATGGCTGTAAAAGGCGGATTGATAATAAACAAATGGCTGAACAGCCACAGCACCAATCTGAAAGCAGAAGCCGGTGGAATGGAAGGAAGAAAATTTTTAAAAGATGATGTGATTGAACTGAGGGATAAAAAAGATTTTTCAAACCTGCTTAGAAATAATGATTTTAAAATTTTACCCTGGAAGGCAAATGAAAGCTGGAGTGGATTGAATGAAGATGAAATTCTAGTTTTGCCCGCCACAGAATGGGACTGGTTAAATGCTGCTTCGCAAAAAAATTTTTTATCCGCTTCATTTTATATTACGCCAAACTCTGACCGGATGGGTTACAGGCTGCAGGGAGAAGCGCTTCAACCAACAATAAAAGAAGAATTGGTTTCATCCCCTGTTTCATTTGGCACTATTCAACTTTTGCCAGACGGACAATTGATTATTCTTATGGCCGATAGCCAGACAACGGGAGGCTATCCCAGAATTGGCACAGTAATATCAACGTATCTTTCACGATTAGCACAAATGAAACCAGGAGAGAAAATTAAATTTTCAATTACTGAACAGTTAATCGCCGAAACATTAATAATAAAACAACAGCAACATTTGCTGCAACTGCAAAATGCTTGTACATTCAGGCTTGAAAATTTTATCCGTGAAAACAATTGACATCAACTGCGATATGGGAGAAGGCATCGGTAATGATGCATTAATCATGCCTTTTATTTCATCAGC
Organism: Bacteroidota bacterium; assembly: GCA_031418795.1. Lineage (GTDB taxonomy): Bacteria > Bacteroidota > Bacteroidia > Chitinophagales > Chitinophagaceae > VBAS01. The sequence continues at coordinate 2,168 of JANOJO010000111.1, forward strand.
CAATATTGCCTGCGGTTATCATGCCGGCGATGAAAAAACAATGAAGCAAACAGTAAAGCTTTGTATAAAACATAATATTGCTATTGGCGCACATCCTTCTTATTTTGACAAAGAAAATTTTGGCAGAACTGATTTGTTGCTGTCACCGCAGGAGGTTTATGATTTGGTAATAAAACAATTTCAACTGTTGGAAAAAATTGCTGAAGTTTCAGGCACATCACTAACACATATAAAACCACACGGCGCTTTGTATAATATGGCTGCAAGAGACAGAATCCTGGCGCCAGTTGTTGCACTTGCAATAAAAGATTGTAATGAAAAATTAATTTTATACGGATTAAGCGGCAGCCATCTTATAAAAGAAGGAAAAAATATTGGATTGAAAACTGCGAGTGAAGTTTTTGCTGACCGCAGCTACCAGGATAATGGCAGCCTTACACCAAGAAATAATCCGGATGCCTTAATAGAAGATGTGAACATTGCAGTAGCACAGGTATTGCAAATGGTGAATGAGGGTACGGTTACAAGTTTATCAGGAAAAAAAGTTCCTATTGTCGCTGATACAGTTTGCATACATGGCGATGGGGCTCATGCGGTTGAATTTGCAAAAGCAATTCACAAGGCATTAAAAGAAAATAATATTGAAATCAAAGCCATCTCATAATTCCAATTCAATGATTGCAGGGAAAAATTCTGCTATTATGGGTGCAGCTTTCCTGATGGCGACTTCGGCAATCGGCCCCGGATTTCTTACACAAACATCTTTGTTTACAGAACAATTGCTTACAAGTTTTGGTTTTGTAATTCTTATTTCCATTTTATTGGACATCGGCACACAAATAAATATCTGGCGGATTATTACCGTAAGCAAAATGCCTGCACAGGATCTTGCTAATAAAGTTTTCCCCGGCCTTGGTTTTTTTCTTGCAGCATTAATTGCATTCGGTGGTTTAGTTTTTAATATTGGAAATATGGCTGGCTGTGGCCTGGGTGTAAATGTACTTTTTGGTATCAAACCGGAATACGGCGCCATTATCAGTTGTGTAATTGCATTGGGAATTTTCTGGTACAAAGAAGCAGGAAAATTAATTGATGGCTTTGCAAAATGGCTTGGCATTATTATGATACTGCTCACCGTTTATATTGCAGTCTCCTCACATCCGCCTTTAGCACAGGCATTGTACAGAACTGTGTGGCCGGAAAAAATTGATATGATGAAGATCGTTACACTCGTTGGAGGTACTGTTGGTGGTTATATTTCTTTTGCAGGTGCTCACCGGTTATTGCAGGCAGGTGTAAGTGGAAAAGATGCTTTGCCACAAGTAACAAGAAGCGCTGTGAGTGGTATATTGATTACTTCAGTAATGCGTTTTGTTTTATTTCTTGCCGCACTTGGTGTGGTATGGGGTGGTGTAAAATTAGCAGCGGGCAATCCCGCATCAACAGTATTTCAATCTGCAGCGGGAGAACTGGGCTATAAATTTTTTGGCGTGGTTATCTGGTGTGCGGCTATTACATCAGTTGTTGGAGCGTCATTCACTTCTGTTTCATTTTGGAAAACATTAAATGGTGGCATAGCAAAAAATGAAAAAATAATCATCAGCCTTTTTATTATTGCATCAACTATGATTTTTATTACTATTGGCAACCTGGATAAATCTAGTTCTGGCGGTGCGGTTAAAGTTTTAGTTCTTGCCGGAGCCATTAATGGAATTATTTTACCCATTGCTTTGTCCGTTATTCTTATTGCCGCGACAAAATCTTCGTTGATGAATCAGTACAAACATCCGGTTTGGATGCAGCTGGCAGGTTGGGTGGTGGTAGTTACTATGAGCTGGATGAGTGTAGTAACTATTCAGCAAACGATTTTAAAGTTTTAAAATAAAAAAACCTCCTGTATGCAGGAGGGTATAAAATCTTTCAGGAAAATTTACTCAACCACTTTCACCCCTTTCACATTTATCAGCACTTCTTTTTTAGGCTCTTTTATTTTTTTTATTTCTTTTTTGCTTTTGCCCGCATCTTCAGCATAGTGCTTCAGCATACTTACAGAAGTTTGTTTCAGTTCTGCAGTTCCTTCTGCTATTACTGTTTTACCCACTAAATCAAGCGGCATGGCAAATTCATGGTCTTTCACTTTAATCATTACCGTACTGCCATTGGATCTTTCAATTTTTGCCCAGCAGCCCATCGCTTTGCATACTTCCACTACTTTGCCTTTTACCTGGCCCTCGTATTTAGCATCTCCTATTTTTTTCTCCAGGTCATTTACATTTATCGGGGCCATACCTTTTTCAGTAACTATTCCGTAAACTACACCTGGCTTTGCTGGTTCAGCTTCCTGTGCAAATGCAGATGCCCCTGTTAAGAAAGCACCTAATAAAAAGAAAATCTGTTTCACGTCTTTAATGTTTTTTTGGAAAGTAAATATCGGAATTAATTCCTGAAAAGATAAACGAAATGTTTTGTCCGGCCCCGTGCTCTTTGAGTACTTATTTACCTCATAAAATAATTTTTAAAAAATTAATCCAAAATAGTTAGCTCGTAATTACTAAAACACTTAGCTTCGCTGAAGAAATAATATTTTTAAGCAACAGACCCCTGAAAACCTAACTTTGAGATATGGCAAAATCAGAAAAAGAAAAAACAACCGATATGTCAACCAACAACAACAGCGAAAAGCTAAAGGCACTGAAACTGACCATTGACAAAATTGAAAAAGATTATGGCAAGGGCAGCGTTATGATGATGAATGAAAAAGGTATTCACGAAATGGAAGTGGTATCCACCGGTTCTATCGGGCTTGATGTAGCGCTTGGCATTGGTGGTTTGCCAAGAGGAAGAGTGGTGGAAATATATGGTCCCGAATCTTCCGGTAAAACAACTGTAGCAATCCATGTAATAGCTGAAGCACAAAAGAAAGGTGGCATGTGTGCTATCATTGATGCTGAACATGCTTTCGACAGCGCTTATGCTCAAAAGCTTGGTGTGGATGTTGACAATCTTTTAATCTCTCAGCCGGACTATGGTGAGCAGGCTCTTGAAATTGCTGACCGTCTTATTCTTTCTGGCGCATTGGATGTAGTGGTTATTGATTCAGTTGCTGCTCTTGTTCCCAAAAGCGAATTGGAAGGTGAAATGGGCGATAGCAAAATGGGTTTGCATGCAAGATTGATGAGCCAGGCATTGAGAAAACTTACAGCAACAATTTCCAAAACAAATACCATTTGCATTTTCATAAATCAGTTGAGGGAAAAAATTGGTGTCATGTTTGGCAATCCCGAAGTTACTACCGGTGGAAATGCATTAAAGTTTTATGCGTCTGTTCGGTTAGATATTCGCCGGATGGCTCAAATAAAAGATGGTGATGAAGCAATAGGTAACCATGTAAAAGTGAAAGTGGTAAAAAATAAGGTTGCCCCTCCATTCCGTGCAGCAGAATTTGATATTATTTTTGGAGAAGGTATTTCTAAAACCGGTGAAATAGTTGATATGGGTGTTGAGTTAGGCATTGTACAAAAAAGCGGAAGCTGGTATAGTTATAACAGCGATAAACTTGGCCAGGGTCGTGATGCAGTAAAACAATTGCTGGTGGATAATCCTGAAATGGCAAATGAAATTGAAGGTAAAATCCGTGAAAAGATAAAAGAAATGAAGGCCGCTTAAAAAAAATAATTTATACAAACATGGGTTAGTAAATAAACCCGTCCCGTTTGAAACGGGACGGGTTTTGTTTTTTTTTTAACAGGATTAAGAATTCTATTTCCGGTATTAATAACTTTTTCAAATTGAATGACAATATTTTTGCCGCCCATGCAAAGGTTTATTGCTCACAACTCGTCTTATAGTTCTTCGGGAAAATGATAAAAAGACCGTTAAATAAAAAGTTTATTAAGTGGTTCCTTATTGCCGGGGTAACTTTTTTGCTTGGCTTTGCTGGTCTTTATATTTATTACTTTTCTCTTAAGTATGAAGATACAGCCAGTGTGAAATCGGATTTTACAGTAGAAGCATTGCCATTTATAAAATCGTTTGAAGAAAATAGTGATACGGCAAATAAAAAATATACGGAGAAAATTATTTCTGTTTCTGGTAAAATATCAGCTATTGAGCCGGCAGATACCACGTTGAATATTAAATTTATTAATCCTGAAACCGGCTCTTATGCAATTTTTGCTTTTCAGAAACAACACCTGGCCCAGGTAAAAACTTTGCTAAAAGAAGACAGCGTTGCCATAAAAGGTTCCTGTAGTGGTGGAGAGTTCAGCGAAATTCTGGGCACGGTTTTTATAACATTCAAACGATGTGTGCTTGAAAAAAAATATTAATCAATTTTATAAATAAAAAAACAGACAATGAAAAAAACAAATTTCCTTTTCGTTCTTATGCTTATCGCAACAGTTGGTTTTACCCAAAAGAAAACTACTACTTCAGCCATAATCGGTTTTGATGCATCAACTGCAATTGATGCATTGCCCAAAGCAGAAAATAAAACAGCTATTGCGGCCATTGACCTTGCAAAAGGTACCGTGCAGTTTGAAGCAGCAATTAAAAATTTTGATTTCAGCAATCCAAGAATCCAGGAGCATTTTAACCAGCCAGGCTGGATGAACTCTGACGAATTTCCAAAAGCCACTTTTAATGGAACTATCACCAATCTTTCTGCTGTTAATTTTACAAAAGACGGAACATATACTGTTAGTGTGGCCGGAGACCTTACCCTCCATGGGCAAACACAAAAAGTAACTACTGATGCAACATTTGTTGTTGCCGGTACTACAATTAAAGCATCCTCTGCATTTAGTATAAAACTTGCAGATTATGGAGTAAGTGGCCCTGCAGTTGGAGCTGGAAAAGTTTCCAGCGAACCAAAAATTACTGTATCTGCTGAGTTCAATTAATTATCCCTTAATATTATTTTTCAATGCCTTGCCTGAATGGTGAGGCATTATTTTTTTAACTAAATCAAAGCTTAAACACCATGCGGGTTCTTTATTTTCGCAAACCACAGCAAAGAATCATCGTTGTTATTTTATTCCATGAGCAGTTTTAATAATCATACTTCATTAATTAAATGGTTGCCTGTTGTATTTGGAACCGGCCTGATTGTCTCTTTTTTTCTTCCCTGGGTTTCATGGGATGGGAACCTGGTCAGCGGTTATGAAGTGCCACGGGGAGATTTTATCATGCTGACAGAAAATAAATTTAATTTAGGCAATCCCTTTCCGCAATTTAATTTTTCATTCACTTTATTCTGGCTTATTCCTGCCGGGGCCCTCGTAACAATGATATTGGTCGCAATAAATAAAAAATGGAGTTTAGCTGCAGTTATCACAGGCGCATTTTCGCTTTCACTGGTAGCTGTATTTTTTTTTCTTACTCAATACTTAATTATGCTTGGAGTTGGCAAAAATGTAGTTACTATGCTACGTTCTTCCATATGGCTACAGACTGTTTGTGCAATCGGATTGATCATAACCACCTATATTAATTCTTATGCTTTGTTAAAAAAAATCGCCTGGATAGTGGTGGGACCGGTTTTTGTCTTTACCGGTTTTTTATTTATGAAAAATTATTTCATGAGTGAAACCTTTTCTGATACAGCAGGTATAAAAGCCGATTATACCGTGACAGCTCCCGAACTCATTCAGGAGTTTGTGGCAAATGACAGCACTGCCAATAAAAAATACCGGGAAAAAATTATCAGTGTAAATGGATCTGCTTCAGAAGTGGAGGCAAAGGGTGACTCGACTTTTATTATTAAATTTGCAGATTCTACCGGCTCTTATATTATTTTTTCGTTGGAGAAAAACCAATTTGAAAAAGCAAAAAATATTAAAGCAGGGGACAGTATTTCTCTGAAAGGCGCATGCAGCGGAAGTATTTACAGCGAGATTCTCAGTAACACTTTCATTAGTTTTAAACGCTCAACATTAAATTAACAATAAAAAACAATCAATGAAAAAAACAATTCTCTTACTTGCTTTTATAGTATCAGCAGGCTCCATTTTTGCCCAAAAGAAAACTACAACATCTGCAACTATTTCATTTGATGCCACTACTCCAAAAGATGCTTTACCCAAAGCAGACAATAACACAGTAGTAGGATCTATTGACACCAAGACTGGCGATGTGGCTTTTGAAGCAGCAGTTAAAAACTTTTCCTTTTCCAGCCCCAAAATGCAGGAACATTTTAATGGCGCCAACTGGCTGAATTCTGACCAGTTTCCCAAGTTTAGTTTTACCGGGAAAATTGAAAGCCCGAATAAAATAAAGTGGACAAAGAAAGGAACTTACAAAACAAAGGTGACAGGCGACCTCACAATAAAAAACATTACCAAAAGAATCAACGTGGCAGGGACCATTGCTGTATCAGGCGGAAAAATAAATGTCATGACCAAATTCACTGTTAAGTTAGCTGATTATAATATTACGGGACAACCCATTGAAGTGGGTAAGGTTAGCAAAGAACCAAAAATTACCGTTAACGCTGAATTTAATTAATTTTAAAATCATATTATTTTTAATGCCTTGCCGGGTTGGCGAGGCATTATTATTTAAATTGTGAGTATGAATACAAGAAAAATAAACAACAGAAAAAGAATAGCCCTGGTTGCTCACGATAATAAAAAAACTGAATTAATTGAGTGGGCTGTTTTTAATAAAACAACTTTATCCAAACACAAGTTGTATGCAACCGGAACTACAGGTACGCTTTTAGAAGGCGCATTAGACCAGTCAATAACCAAATTGCTAAGTGGCCCTCTTGGTGGCGACCAGCAAATAGGTGCAAAAATTGCTGAGGGTAAAATTGATATGCTGATTTTTTTCTGGGATCCTATGGAAGCACAACCACATGACCCGGATATAAAAGCATTGCTTAGGGTGGCGGTTACCTGGAATATCTTGATTGCCTGCGACAGAGCCACGGCTGATTTTATTTTCACTTCTCCATTGATGCACCAGGATTATGAAAGTATCATCGAGGATTATTCCACATACACCAACAGAAAACTGAAGCAATAAAGTAGATTTGTTACCCTTCAATTATGTCATTTAAACTTCATGCACCATTCCCCCCTGCCGGCGACCAGCCGGATGCCATCCGTCAACTGACGGAAGGAATACTGAATGGTGAAAAGTACCAGACATTACTGGGAGTAACCGGGAGTGGAAAAACTTTTACAATTGCCAATATTATTCAGAATGTGCAACGGCCCACATTGGTTCTTACACATAATAAAACATTGGTGGCTCAGTTGTATGGTGAGTTCAAACAATTTTTTCCGGAAAACGCTGTTGGGTATTTTGTTTCTTATTACGATTACTATCAGCCCGAGGCTTATTTGCCCGTAAGCAATACTTATATTGAAAAAGATTTATCAATCAATGATGAGCTGGATAAACTTCGCCTGCAGGCAACATCAGAATTGCTGAGCGGAAGAAGAGATATTATAATTGTAGCATCTGTCAGTTGTATTTATGGTATTGGCAATCCGGATGAATTTGCAAACGGCATCATCCGCATTCATAAAAAGCAAACTATTTCACGGCAGGGTTTTCTTCACTCCCTGGTTAATATTCTTTATTCAAGAACTACGCTGGAATTTAAACGGGGCACATTCCGTGTAAAAGGTGATACAGTTGATATCAACCTTCCTTATTTAGATAATGGTTACCGCATAACTTTTTTTGGTGATGAAATAGAAGAGATTGAAAGTTTTGATGTGGTGACGGGAAAAAGAATTGCCGTGATGGATAATGCCGCAATCTTTCCTGCTAACCTTTATTTAGTACCGAAAGATATGATGCAGCAAATTCTTTTTGAGATACAGGATGAAATGAATGCGCAGGTTACTTATTTTAAAAATGTTGGCAAATACATAGAAGCACAAAGATTGAGTGAGCGGGTAAATTATGATGTAGAAATGATTCGTGAGTTAGGCTATTGCAACGGAGTAGAAAACTATTCGCGGTTTTTTGACAGAAGAAACCCCGGCACAAGGCCGTTTTGTTTATTAGATTATTTTCCAAAAGATTTTTTATGTGTAATTGATGAAAGCCATCAAACCATTCCGCAGGTAAGCGGTATGTACGGCGGCGACAGAAGCAGAAAATTAGTTCTCGTTGATTATGGTTTTCGTTTACCATCGGCATTAGATAATCGTCCTTTAAATTTTCATGAATTTGATTCAATGTTGAATCAAACAATTTTTCTTTCTGCGACACCAGATGATTTTGAATTAGAAAAATGCGGCGGTGTTGTAGTAGAGCAAGTGGTAAGACCAACAGGATTGCTTGACCCGCCAATTGAAATTCGTCCTTCCGTAAATCAGATAGATGATTTGCTGGATGAGATAGATAAACGTGTAACGAAAGGCGATCGGGTTTTAGTTACCACACTTACAAAGCGAATGGCAGAAGAGATGGACAAATATCTTCACCGAATTAATATCAAATCAAAATATATACATAGCGAAGTGGATACTTTGGAAAGAGTGGAGATACTTCGTGAATTAAGATTGGGTGTGATAGATGTATTGGTGGGTGTAAATCTTTTGCGTGAAGGCCTGGATTTGCCCGAAGTTTCTTTAGTGGCAATACTTGATGCAGACAAAGAAGGTTTTTTGCGCAACGAAAAAAGTTTGACCCAGACAGCAGGCCGTGCTGCAAGAAATGTAGATGGTCTTGTAATTTTTTATGCAGATAAGATGACCATGAGTATGCAGCGATCGATAGATGAAACCAACCGCCGCAGAGAAAAACAAGTGGAATGGAATATTAAATATGGAATAACGCCAACTACAATTATTAAAACAACCAAAGATGTTTTTGCACAAACATCGGTATTGGATATAAAAGGTTTTGATGCAAAAAATCCTTATGCGATTGCCAACGATGAAGACCTTGTAACTATTGCTGCCGAAGACCAGGAAGAATATAAAACCATTCCTAAAACAGAAAAAGCAATAGCAAAAATTAAAAAGGAAATGGAGAAAGCAGCAAGGGATTTGGATTTTATGGAAGCGGCAAGATTGAGAGATGAGATGTTCAGGCTGCAAAAGCAATTAGAAGAAATGAAGAAGTAGCCCGGCATACCACTTTGTGGTATTGTTGCCTTTGATTTAATCCCTTAACTTGAAACATTAATAACAATTATATGAAACGGTATAGTTTTTTACTGCTTCTGTTTTTTTGTACATTTTTTCCTTTTGTAAGTTTTTCACAGGAGCCCAAACTTATATTGCCTATCGGTCATACTCTTGGTGTGGGGTCCGCTGTGTTCAGCCCGGATGGAAAAAGAATGGTAACCTCAGCGCTGGATAACACAGCAAAAATCTGGGATGTTGAAACCGGCCAGCTTCTCGCCAACTTAAGTGGGCATACCGATACTTTATTTATGGCGGGTTACAGTCCTGATGGGAAAAGAATTGTTACCGGTGGCGATGATGGTACGGTTAAAATCTGGGAGGCTAACACAACTTTGCCATTGGCAGATTTAATTGGCCATACTAACAAAGTATATACGGTCAAATTTACCTCAGATGGGAAAAAAATTATTTCTACTTCTGCAGATGCAACTGTAAAAATCTGGGATGCTTCTTCCGGTAAACTCCTGTTTGATTTAAGAGGACACACCAAAGGAGTATGGCTCTTCTCATTCAGTCTGGATGGGAAAAAAATTGTAACCACCTCTGAAGACAGTACCGCTAAAATCTGGGATATTGAATCTGGTAAAATGGTGGCGGATTTAAAAGGACACAGGTTTGAAGTTTTGTCAGCAGAGTTCAGCCCCGATGGTAAAAAAATTATCACTGGGGCGGGAGATTCCACGGTAAAAATATGGGATGCGGTTTCAGGAATCCTTTTAAAAGATATCCGGGATCACAACGCTTCAATCGGAGTTGTACATTTTAGCCCCGATGGAAAAAGATTTATTACCGCTTCTTATGATGGTGATGTTAAATTATGGAATGCAGAAACCGGAACTATAATAGCAAATATTAAAGGGAAAGAAATTTTCGATGTAAAGGAAGGACATTACTATCCCGATAATGTAATTGCCGCTGATTTCAGCCCGGATGGGAAAAAAATTCTTACAGTTTATAACTTTGATTCTTCAGTCAAAATTTGGGACGCTTTTACCGGCGTTCTTTTGCAGGTTATAAAAAAAGATCATGAATATGTAAATTCAGTAAGTTTCAGCAGCGATAGTAAAAAATTTTCATTAGCCCTTGCCTATGCTCATGTTGAAATATATGATCTGGCTAAAGGAACTCTTTTAGTTGATTTAAAAGGAAAAGCAAATCAAATACAACCATTCACACTCAGTAAAGATGGTAAAAGACTACTCATTTCAGCCACTTCTGGCCCTGCTAAATTATTAGACGCAACAACCGGGGAACTGATTGCCACATTTCAATGCGGGGAAAAAGATGCTCAATATATCTGGGCTACATTAAGCCCTGATGAAAAGAAAATACTTGTTACATCTTATACAGCTAATACACCTAGCGTATATGATGCAACAACTGGTGCGTTTTTATTTGTACTAAAGGGACACACCAAAGGGGCTTATGGCAGCTTCAGCTCTGACAGCAAAAGAATTACTACTTATTCCCAGGATAGTACTGCCAGGATCTGGGACGCATCAACCGGGAAAATCCTCTTAAGTCTTAAAGGCAATCGTCCTGATGCCTTATACGGAATGTGGTATAGTTATGACAGAAAAAAAATATTTTCCTGTTCTCAAATGGAGGGTATAATAGGCACATGGGATGCTGAAACAGGAAAACAGATTACAGAAATAAAGGTTCATGAAAAAAGTATAATAAATTATCAATTCTCTCCAGATAAGAAAAATATTCTTACCGCTTCAGCAGACAGTACAGTTAAAATCTGGGATGCTGAAACAATGAAACTTTTATTTACAATTAAAGAACCCGGAAGAAAAATAAGATATGGAAGTTTCTCTCCGGATGGCAGTAGAATATTTCTGACACTTACTGAAAAAATTAACCAAACCATTATCACAAAGATCTGGGACACTGAAACGGGTAAATTTATTGCTGAATTAAATCAGGAAGGCTCGCATCCAGAGTATATCGTGAACTTCACTGAGGATGGAAAAAAAGTTTATTCTGGTATGGGCGACGGGTCGTTTAAAATCTGGGATGCCGGAACTGGGGAACTAATTAAAAACTTTAAAGGCATAAAAGAAACTATTAACACAGAAGCAAGAGGGTTTACACCAGATGGAAAACAAATCATTCTTAGCTCAGATGAAGGCCATATAAAATTTTATAACGCCGAAACCGGAGCCTATATAAGAGAACTAAAAGGACATAGTTTTAAAATCTCAAGCATAAAGTTCAGTCCCGATGGGAAAAATATTTTTACTTCTTGCTGGGATAATACTATAAAAATCTGGGATGCGGGAACCGGGAATGAATTAGTAACCTTTTTAACTATTGGAGACAACGACTACCTGATCTTAGATAAATACAATCATTTCGACGGCACCGAAGCTGCCCGTAAACTACTTTACTTCACCTGCGGTACTGAAGTGATTGAACTTGATCAGCTAAAAGATCAGCTCTGGGTTCCCAATCTTGCAGAAAGAATTCTGAATGGAGAAACTATAAACGCTGCAAAACTTTCTGACCTTAATATCTGCAACCTTACACCGGTTGTTGATACCATTGAACAAACAGCTTTGCAATATCGTTTTCAAATCACACCAAGATTAGGTGGATTAAGCAATACAATTGTTTATGTAAATGGTATTGAAGTAAAAAGATATACGCCGCAACAATTAGTAAAGCAAAAAGAAATTTATCAGCTGGCCATTGATAAAAAAGAATTGCAGAAATTTTTTATAGCAGGTAAGGAGAATAGTATAACCGTTAAATCACTCACTGCTAAAAATTCAATCAGCTCCCGTTCAGTTTCTATTAATGAAAAGGGAAATGAAAAATCAGTTGCGCTCCCAAATCTTTATGCCGTTGTGGTGGGGGTAAGTGATTACAAAGGTGAAGAACTTGATTTAAGTTTTGCAGCCAAAGATGCTGTGGATATTGCCAGTGCTATTGATGTCAGTGCAAAAAAATTATTGAACACTGATGATAAAGAACATGTCTTTATATATAAACTTCATACAGACGCCGGACGGGATAAGTTTCCGGAGAAGAATAGCATCAAACAGGTGTTTACCGAAATTGCAGCTAAGGCACAGCCCAATGATATTTTATTAATCTTCTTTGCAGGTCATGGAGTAATGGAGTCCGAAAAAAATCAATTTTATTTTTTAACTGCGGATGCTTCCAATGCAACAGTAACCGGCGCTTTGAAAAATGTTGGTATCAGTACTGATGAACTTACTGAATGGATAAAGCCGCAAACAATGAAAGCACAAAAACGCATCCTCATCTTTGATGCGTGCAACAGCGGGCAGGCAATAAAAGAAATTATTGCAATGGGAAAAACGGGACAAAACTTTCTTGCATCAAGAGGTGATGAAAAAAGTAAACAGGTAAAAGCCATTGAAAAACTAAATGAAAGATCGGGCATGTTTATTTTATCCGCATCAGCAAGCGATCAAAAAGCTTATGAAATGGGAAAATATAACCAGGGAGCATTGACCTACTCACTTTTAAAAGCTATCAAAGAACAACCGGATATTTTAGAAGACAGAAAGTATTTAAACATCAGCCGATGGTTTAGCGCCGCAGAAAAATCCGTAGGCGAACTGGCAAGGGAAACAGGTGCAAGACAGCAACCACAAATTGTAAGCACCACCAATTTTAATATTGGTGTGGTGGACGAAGAAGTAAGAAATAAAATTGTTCTTCCATTTGAAAAGCCAATGTTTACCAAATCTGATTTCAGAAATACAGATTCACGTATTGATAATCTGAAACTGCGAGCCTCGGTTGATAAAGAACTGGATGAAATCTCAGGAAATGCTTCTAATGCTATAATAATCTACAGCCCCGAATACGATGGCGCCAATGTTTATGCAATCAGTGGTGACTATACAGTAAAAGGAAATGATGTTAGCGTTTCAGTAATACTTACAAA